>JAIEOM010000027.1 GCA_019750455.1 Sphingomonadales bacterium
GACCGGCTGGCGGGCGCCTATCCGTGGCGGTCCGTCATCAAGGCGGGCGGCAGGCTCGCCTTCGGTTCGGATTCGCCGGTCGAGCCTGCTGACCCGTGGGCTGGCATGGCCGCCGCAATCAGTCGCACCGATGCCAGCGGCCAGCCCTTCGGCGGATGGTTCCCCGAAGAAACAGTCAGCCGCGAACAGGCGCTGGCAGGGTTCACCGCCGATGCCGCCTATGCGGGATTTGCCGAGGGCCGGTTCGGCCGTCTGCTGCCCGGCGAACGCGCCGATTTCATCCTCGTCGACCGCGATCCGCTGTTCGCCTCGCCCGAAGGCTTGCGCGAGACGAAAGTGTTGCAGGTGTGGATCGGCGGCGTGAAAGTGCGCGGGGAGTAATTACTCCGCCGCCGCCTTCTCTGCCGCGAGTTCCGCCTCGCGCGCGGCCTTGTCCGCGGCGACGGCCTTCTCCTGGAAGCGCATCAGCAGCAGCGAGGCTTCGAACAGCAGCCACAGCGGCACCGCCAGCACGATCTGGGAACCCGGATCGGGCGGAGTCACGATCGCGGCGATCACGAAGATCACCACGATCACGTAGCGCCGCGCCGCGACCATCTGCGCGCGGCTGACAATCCCCGCACGGTGCAGCAGCAGCAGCAGCACAGGCAGCAGGAAGGTCAGCCCGAAAGCGAGGATGAACTGCATCACCAAGCTGAGGTAATCGCCCGCGCTCGGCAGAGCCTGGACGTTCATTCCGCCGGTCAGCCCGCCGAAGCCGAGGAAGAACGTGAAGGCCACCGGCATGACCACGAAATAGGCCAGCGAGGCACCCGCCGCGAACAGCACCGGCGTGGCGAACAGGAAGGGCAGAAACGCCTTCTTCTCGCGCGCATAGAGCCCCGGGGCGACAAAGGCCCACAGCTGGTTGGCGATCACCGGAAAGCTCACCATGAAGCCCGCAAACAAGGCGACCTTCAGCTCGACGAAGAAGACTTCGGGCAGCTTGGTGAAGATCAGCTGGCCCTGCCCTTCAGGAAAGGCATCCTTGAGCGGCTGGATCAGAATGCCGAGGATCGCGTCGGCGAAATAAAGGCACACCGCAAAGCCAACCCCCAGCGCCAGCAGCGCCCGGATCACGCGGGTGCGCAGTTCGATAAGATGATCGAGCAGCGGCGCGCGGGTCTCGTCGAGGTCGTCGACCTTGAACATCATTCGCCCCCCTTGGCGAGCGGAAGGGGCGGCGGCGCATTGGCATCGCCTGCTTCGGCCGGGGCGGCAGGGGCCTCGGCGGCGGGCGTTTGCGCGGGCGGCAGGGGCGGCGCTTCTACGGGCGGCGGCCCTGTCATCACCGGCGCGCCGGCTTCAGCCTCGGTCAGGGCAGCGGAGCGGCGCATGATTTCCTCGTTCTGCGCCTTCCACTTCTTCTCCATTTCCTCCAGCTCGGCCTCGCGCACCATGGTGTCGATGCCGCTGCGAAAATGGGCCGAGATGCGCCGCATCTTGCCAATCCAGCGGCCTGCGGTGCGCATGGCGAGTGGCAGGTCTTTCGGCCCGATCACCACTACGGCGACAATCAGGATGACCAGCAGCTCTCCGGCGCCGATATCGAACATGGTGGGTGCGTCTCAGCCGCCGGGGTCAGGGGCGGGCGATCAGGCGCCGGTGCTGTCGGACTTGTCAGCCGACGCCGGAGCCGGCGTTTCCACTGGCGGAGCAGGCGGCTCGATCCGGGCGGCCTTCGCGGCGGTATCCTCGGTCTCGTTGAGGCCCTTCTTGAAGCTGGAAATGCCCTTGCCGAAATCGCCCATCATCTCGGCGATCCGGCCGCGACCGAACAGGATCAGCACAATCAGGAGAACGATCACCCAGTGCCAAATCGACGAAAAACCCATTGTCTCAACTCCTGAACCGCGGCGGGCGCGTGGGGGTGCCGCATGGCCGGGCTGCAAACCCGGCGTTCGATAGGGGCCCATTTAGGCCAGCCGCGCGCGAATTGCGAGTCAGTCCGCCAGATTCTCGTCGTCGCCGATGGCGCTTTCGTCTGCCTCGTCAGGCTCGAAACGCATGGCTGCCTCCATCGCCTCGTCTACGGGATCGAGCAGGCCCGCTGCGCGCAATTCATCGATGCCGGGCAGGTCGCGGCGGCTGGCGAGGCCGAAGTGGTCGAGGAAATCGGGGGTTGTGGCATAGATCACCGGGCGGCCGGGCACCTCGCGGCGGCCCGCAGGCCTGATCCAGCCCGCCTCCATCAGCACATCCAGCGTCCCCGCGCTGGTCTGCACCCCGCGGATCGACTCGATTTCGGCGCGGCTGACAGGTTCATGATAGGCGATGATCGCCAGCACTTCGGTGGCCGCGCGGCTTAGGCGTCGCACCTGCTCCTTCTCGCGTCGCAGAAGGTGGGCGAGATCGGGCGCGGTCTCGAAATGCCAGCGCCCGCCACGTTCGACCAGATGCACCCCGCGCGCGCGGTAGCGGGCCTCCAGCAGGCCCAGCGCCTCGCGCACGTCGCCAAGTGCCAGACCGCCGAGATGCCCGGCGAGCGCCTCGACGCTCATCGGTGCCTCGGCCGCGAACAGGGTCGCTTCGACCGCCCGTTCGAGAGTGCCGGGCTCTTCGCTCATGCGCCGAGACCCTGGGCTGCATCCTTCAGGCGGCGGATGCGCAAGGGGGCAAAGGCCCCGTCCTGCTCCAGCTCCGCCTTGCCGCGCTTGGTCAGCTCCAGCGCGGCAACGAAGCTGGAGGCGAGCGCCGAACGCTTCAGCGCGGGCGACGCGTGAGGCGGCAGGAAGTCGCGGATTTCCATCCATTCCAGCGTCACACCGAGCATCGAGGAGACCCGCTCCAGCGCGGAATCGAGCGTCATCACCGGCCGGTTCGCCACGTGGTAGATGCGCGGCGCGGTGCGCGCCTTGACCTGACCATAGGCCTGAATGAGCGTAAACAGGTCGCTGCGCCACACGGTCTTGCGGTCGGTGCGCAGCCCCTCCGGCGCGCCGCGCAGAAAGACATCGCGCCCGATCCGGTCGCGGCCCATCAGCCGCGCCGCCGCCTCGCGCATCGCGCCGAGACGCTGGAGGCGCAGTTGCAGCCTGAGCGCCAGTTCCTCCGGCGAGGGGTCCTCCTGCTCGGCCTTGGGCAGCAGCATCGCCGACTTGAGGTAAGCCAGCCACGCCGCCATCACGAGGTAATCGGCGGCCAGTTCCAGCTTCATCGCCCCGGCACGCTCGATGTAGTTCAGGTACTGGTCGACCAGCGCAAGGATCGAGATCTGCCTCAGATCGACCTTCTGCCGCCGCGCCAGATCGAGCAGCAGATCGAGCGGACCTTCCCAGCCATCGAGTTCAAGGTAGAGCGCATCCGCGTCCGGTCGCCCGGCGTCGGGTGCGAACATGAAAGGCTGGTCTGGCGCGTTCATGCAGGCGTTCCGCCCAGCGCCAGCAGCGCATCGCGTTTGGCCAGAAGATCGGCGGCTTGCGCAGGGATCGCGTCAGCAACGCGTGTCCCCGCCAGCGCCCGGTCGAGCCGCGCGGCGGTGGCTTCCGACACGGCAGGCAGCACGTCGCAGATGCCCTGCATGTCGTCCATCTTCGCCCAGCAATTGAGGATGATGTCGCAGCCGGCCGCATGGGCGCGGGCGGCGCGATCGGGGATGGACCCGCCGAGCGCCTCCATATCGATATCGTCGGTCAGCAGCAGGCCGTCGAAGTCGATGCTGCCCCGGATCACGTCGCGGATCACGGTTTCGGACAGGGTGGCGGGGTTCTCCGCATCCCAGGCGGTGAAGACAAGGTGCCCCGTCATGCCGATAAGTGCATGATTCAATGTACGAAACGGAGCGAGATCATCCTCCAGTTCGCCGGGGGTCGCGGTGACTGTCGGGAGCGCCTTGTGGGTGTCGACATCGGTGCGGCCGTGGCCGGGCATGTGCTTGACACAGCCGGTGACGCCGCCAGCCGCCAGCCCTTCGAGCACCGCGCGGCCGATCGCGGCGACCTGCATCGGGTCGCTGCCGAAGGCGCGGTCGCCGATCACGTCATGCGCGCCGGGCACACGCAGGTCAAGCGGGGGGTGGTAATCGACCGTGATGCCCATTGCCGACAGTTCCAGCGCCATCGCGGTGGCATTGGCGCGGGCCGCCTCGATCGCGCTGGCGGGAGCGATTTCATACAGCCTCTCAAAGGCTTGACTCGCGGGATAGCCCGCCCAGTGCGGCGGGCGCAGGCGCGCGACGCGGCCGCCTTCCTGATCGATCGAGACCAGCAGCCGATCGCGCCCGTGGATCGCCCGCAGGTCATCGGTCAGAGCGCGCAATTGCTCCGGATCGATGCAGTTGCGACCGAACAGGATGTAGCCCGCCGGATCGCAATCGCGGAAGAAAGCGCGCTCGTCTGCGGTCAGGACGGGGCCGGAAAGGCCGAAAATCGCCGGAATCATGGCCCCAAAGTCGCACTCAAAGGGGGGTCTAGCAAGGGCTGGAGGGGGTCAAGGCAGGGTCTGGACCCTGCCAATCCCCACCTATTTCACCTGACAATCGACCCCGTCGGCCTTCAGCGCCCGGCACAGGCTCTCCGCCTCGGCGCGACTGCCGGTCACGGCCTGCAAGCGATAGACCGTGCCGATATCGACCTTGCCCTCGACGATCCGGTACTTCACGCCGGACAGCTTGTCGGTGCGGCGCTGCGCATCGACCCAGCCCTGCTCGGCGCGGGCACGGGTGCCATAGGCGGCGAGCTGGACACCGGTGCCGGGGACCGGCGCGGCGCTGGGCGTTGCGGCGGGCACAGGCTTGGTTGCCGCAGCAGAGGGCGCCGCAGAAGGCTGGGCGACAGGCTTTGCGCCCTGCGTTCCGGAAGGGAGCGGCGCATCGGCGACCACGGCGGGGCGCGATCCGCCCTCGCCCACCACCGGAGCGACGCTGCCGGTGCCGTCGAAGGTCTTGCCGCCCGGATCATCGGGGCGCTGCTTGATCGGGCCTTCGGGCGCGGCGATCACACTGCCATCGGCCACCGCCTCGCTCGTCGCCGCGCGGTTCGAGACCCACCACACGCCGCCGACCACCACGCCGAGCAGCGCCACCAGCCCTGCGGCAAACAGCATGATCTGGCTGGTGTCGATGCCGCCCGCGTCTTCATCTTCCTCTTCGGATTCAAGCCACGGCAGGCTGTCGGTATTGGCAAGCCCCAGCTCGCCGTCCGCGTCGTTCAGCTCTTCATATTCCGCATCGACCATCACGAATTCCGTGTCCCCCGAAAGGCGCGCCTTACATGCTCTCGACCGCCTCGACGCCGAGGACGCCAAGGCCGCCGCGGATCACTTGCCCGATCGCGGCGGCGAGGAAAAGCCTTGCCGCCGTCAGCTGCGCATCCTGTTCCACGATGAACCGCTTTTCGGGCCGGTCATTACCAAGGTTCCAGTAGGAATGGAGGTCGGCCGCCAGATCATAGAGATAGAAGGCGATCCGGTGCGGTTCGCGCGCGCGCGCGGCCAGTTCGATCTCGCGCGGGAACTGCGCGGCGCGGGCGACCAGCGCCAGCTCCTCCGCCCCGAGCCGGTCCAGCGCGGCATCGGAGGGCGTCAGGCCCATGTCCGCCGCCTTGCGCAGCGTCGAGCGGATGCGCGCGTGGGCATATTGCACATAGAAGACCGGATTGTCCTTGGACGCTTCGACCACCTTGTCGAAATCGAAGTCCATCTGCGCATCGGGCTTGCGGGCCAGCATGGTGAAGCGCACCACGTCCTTGCCGACCATCTCGACGACATCGGCGAGCGTCACGAAGTTGCCCGCGCGCTTCGACATCTTGAACGGCTGACCGCCCTTCATCAGCTGCACCATCTGGACGAGCTTGACCTCGAAGGGCTTGGGCGATGCGCCGTCAGCACTGGTCAGCGCGGCGACCGCGGCCTTGATCCGCTTGACGGTGCCGGCATGGTCGGCGCCCCAGATATCGACCAGCGCATCGGCGGTCTGCGCCTTCTGGAAGTGGTAGGCGAGGTCCGCGCCGAAATAGGTCCACGCGCCGTTCGACTTCTTGATCGGGCGATCCTGATCGTCCCCGAACTTGGTCGAGCGGAACAGCGGGAGCGAGACCGGCTCCCAGTCTTCCGGCGGAGCCTTGCCCTTGGGGGCTTCGAGCACGCCGTCATAGACGAGGTCATGTTCGCGCAGCCATTGCTCCGCCGCATCGACCTTGCCCGAGGCTTGCAGTTCAGCCTCGGAGGAGAACAGGTCATGCTGGATGCCGAGGGTCGCGAGATCCTCACGGATCATGTCCATCATCGCCGCAACCGCGCGGGTGCGGAACAGGACCAGCCATTCGGCTTCCGGCGCGGCAGCATAGGTGTCGCCGAACTCGGCGGCGAGCGCCTGCCCCACCGGCACCAGATAGTCGCCCGGGTAAAGGCCTTCGGGGATGGCGATTTCCTCACCCAGCGCCTCGCGGTAACGCATGTGCACCGAGCGGGCGAGCACATCGACCTGCGCGCCCGCATCGTTGACGTAATATTCCTTGATGACCTTGTGGCCCGCGAATTCGAGCAGGCCCGCCAGCGCATCGCCCACCACCGCGCCGCGGCAGTGGCCCATATGCATGGGGCCGGTGGGATTGGCCGAGACATATTCGACGTTGACCGTCTTGCCCCCGCCCATCGCAGAGCGGCCATAGTCATTGCCCAGCTCGGCGATAGCGCGCAATTCGGCGAGCCAAGCATCCGGGGCGAGGCGCAGGTTGATGAAACCCGGCCCGGCGATATCGGCGCTGGTGATGCCGGGGTGCGCGGCGAGCTTGCCCGTGATCGCCTCGGCCAGCGCGCGCGGGTTGAGGCCGGCAGGCTTGGCGAGCACCATCGCCGCGTTCGTCGCCAGATCGCCGTGCGATGCATCACGCGGCGGTTCGAGCGTGACGTTGGCGAAGCTGGTGCCCGCAGGCAGCGTGCCCTCGGTGACCAGTTCGGTCAGCACGCTTTCGATCAGCGCAGTGTGGGCGGCGTAGAGGGTGTTCGTGGCGGTCATCGGTTTCTCGTGCGGTCTGCGCGGAATGTCGCGCGTGCAAGATAGGAAGCTGGGTCCCGGGTCAAGCCCGGGACGGGGGAGGAAGGGACATAAACGAAACGCAGCGTGTGGCGATGTTTCGACGCCAAAGGCGTCGCAAGCGCACGCGCGCGAGCCGCAGGTGCCCCGAAGCGGAGCGAAGGGAACAGCACCGAGGACGCGGGCGCGGAGGCGCCCGCGCAACGTCAACGCGTCGCGTTGTACTTCAGCTGCGCCTCGGTCAGCTGGAAGCCGACCAGCATTTCGAAGCGGGTGCGCGCGATCGCGGCCTTCACTTCGGGATCGGCAAGCGGATCGAGCGCCGCTTCGGTATCGCCTGCGCGTCGTCGCTTCGTGATCTTCTCGCGGATTTCCTCGGGAAGCGCGGCATCGGCGCGGTTGACATAGGCGCCCGCCCGGGCGGTGCCCTGGGCCCGCTCCTGCCCGTCGGCGAAGGTCACGCTGACCGTGCCGATCCGCTTGGAGACCACCGCGCTGCCGCCGCGCACCACGGTGACGAAGTACGGCAGTTCCACCGTCCGCGCCCCGCGCGTGTCTGTGCGGCGCGCGTTCACGGTGAAGCTCGCTTCGGAATAGATCCGGTCGGCGGCACTATCGTTGCATTCGGCGCGCAGATTGGTCATCGCCGCGCTCACATCGAGGCTGGCGACGGTGGTGTCCGCGGGGTTGCGGAAGACGGTGACATCGCCGGTGTAATCGGGGATGCCGACCGCCGGGCACAGGGTCAGCACGCTGGCAATGCCGACGCCCTGATCGATCACCAGCTCGCCCTCGTTCGAGCAAGCGGACAGCGCCGCCACGGCGGAAACAGCAAACAGGGCGCGTGCGCGAAGCTTCATCAAAGCCGTCCTCGAATTAAACGATCCCGTGCGCCCTAGCGAGGACGTGCGGCTTGCGCTAGAGGGGAGGACATGAACGCGCCCTTTCCCGCTGCCGATGCTCCCGCCACCGACCAAGCTTCGGGGCTGCCGCCCCTCAACCTGCTGATCGCCGCCCCGCGCGGCTTTTGCGCCGGGGTCGACCGCGCGATCGAGATCGTCGAGAAGGCGCTCGAACGCTATGGCGCGCCGGTCTATGTCCGGCACGAGATCGTCCACAACAAATACGTGGTCGAAGGGCTGAAGGCCAAGGGCGCGATCTTCGTCAAGGAACTGAACGAGGTGCCCGATGATGCGCCGGTGGTGTTCAGCGCCCACGGCGTGCCCAAAGCGGTCCCCGCGGAAGCCAAGCGCCGCCAGCTGCTCTATGTCGATGCCACCTGCCCGCTGGTCAGCAAGATCCACCGTCAGGCCGAACGCCAGATCGAAAAGGGCCGTCACATCATCTTCATCGGCCACGAAGGCCACCCCGAGGTGATCGGCACCATGGGTCAGGTGGAGCCCGGGCAGATGACGCTGGTCGAAACCATCGAGGACGTGGACAAGCTGCCCTTCGATTCCGACGAGGAACTGGCCTACCTTACCCAGACCACCCTGTCGGTGGACGACACGCGCGAGGTGATCCAGGCGCTGGAATGGCGCTATCCCAACATCCTCGGGCCGAAGGCGGAAGACATCTGCTATGCGACCTCCAACCGTCAGGCGGCGGTCAAGGAATTGGCGCACGACTGCGATCTGGTGCTGGTGATCGGCGCGCCGAATTCCTCGAACTCGCTGCGCCTGGTCGAGGTGTCGGAACGGCTCGGGACACCCGCCAAGCTGATCCAGCGCGCCTCCGAAATCGACTTCGCCTGGCTTGAGGGCGTGGAGACGCTCGGCCTGACGGCGGGGGCATCGGCGCCTGAAATCCTTGTGCGCGAGGTCGTCGCGGCGCTGCAACAGCACCGCACGATCCACGAAAAGGAAATCACCGCCACTGTCGAGAAGATGGTGTTCAAGCTGCCCCGCCAGCTGACCGAATAGCGCGCGGCAGGGCAATGGCGGTCTACACCCACCTCGGCGCGGAGGATCTCGCCCGGCTGATCGGCGAATATGACGTGGGCGGGCTGGTGATGGCCAAGGGCATCGCCGAGGGCGTGTCCAATTCCAACTGGCTGGTCGAGACGACCGGCTCGGCAGGGTCGGGGACGCGCTTCATCCTGACGCTCTACGAGCGGCGGATCGACTATGCGGATCTGCCCTATTTCCTCGGGCTGCTCGATCATCTCGCGGCCAAAGGCTGCCCGGTGCCGCGCACCATGCACGACCGCAGCGGAGCATCGTGGCGCATGGTCGAAGGCAAGGCGGCGGCGCTGATCGAGTTCCTGCCCGGCGTTTCCCCCACCCGCCCCACCCCCGCACAGGCGCGCGCCATCGGCGCGGTGCTGGCGAACCTGCACCTTGCCGCGGCGGATTTCCCGCAGACCCGCGCCAATGCGATGGATTTTGCCGCGAGCGCCGCGATTCTCGCCCAATGCGGCCCGGCGCCGCTGGCGACGATCGATCCTCAGCTTCCCGCGATGCTCGCCCATGCACAGGCCGCCGCCGCGCTTGACCTTTCGGCCCTGCCCCGGTCCCAGACCCACACCGATCTGTTCCCCGACAACGTGTTGATGCTCGGCGACCGGGTGACGGGGCTGATCGATTTCTACTTCGCCTGCACCGGTCCGATGGTGCTCGATCTGGCGGTGACCCATGCGGCGTGGTGCTTCGATGCGCAGAACGCCTACCGCAGCGATTGCGGGGCGGCTCTGATCGAGGGGTATCAGTCCGTCCGCCGGCTGACGCCCGAAGAGCGCGCGCTGTTCCCCGAGGTTGCCAAGGGCGCCGCCTTGCGCTTCGTCGCCTCCCGCGCCGAGGACTGGCTGGATACGCCCGACGATGCCCTCGTCACCCGCAAGGACCCGATGCAATTCGCGCGGCGCTGGCATTTTTACCACGACCACGGCGCGGCCCTGCTTGCAGGCTGAGGCTCCGCCCGCCAAAGCCACGCGCATGAAACAGGTCGACATCTTCACCGACGGTGCCTGCAAGGGCAATCCGGGCCCGGGCGGCTGGGCCGCGATCCTGCGCAGCGGCGGTCACGAGAAGGAGCTGGTCGGCGGCGAGCCCGAGACGACCAACAACCGGATGGAGATGACCGCGGTGCTGCGCGGCCTCACCGCGCTGAAGGAGCCCTGCACCGTCACCGTCCACACCGACAGCCGCTATGTCATCGACGGGATGACCCAGTGGATTTTCGGCTGGCAGAAGCGCGGCTGGGTGAATGCGGCGAAAAAGCCCGTCGCCAACGAGGACCTGTGGCGCGAGCTGATCGCGGCGGTGCGGCCGCACAAGGTGTCATGGGAATGGGTCAAGGGGCACTCCGGCCACCCCGAAAACGAACGCTGCGACGTGTTGGCGAGCGAGGAAGCGGCGCGGCAGGCGGATCCCAAGTCGACCTTCAAGCACTAGGCGCTGTTTTCGTCGTTGCGAGCGAAGCGAAGCAATCCATAGCCGGACCGCGCCACAGGCGGACAGGGCGCGTGATGGATTGCTTCGTCGCCTTCGGCTCCTCGCAATGACGAGGGAAGAACTCAGCTGTTATCTTCGACTTCCGCACCGGGGCCGTTCTTCTTGATCGAATCGATCGCGTTCTGCGCGCTCGCCTTGCTCGAATAGCCCTGGGTCGAGAACATCACTTCCGAATTGTACTTGAAGCGCACGCGGAACTCGCCGGCGTTGTCCTTGTAGATCTCGAACTTGTGAGCCATCGGTATTCTCTCCTGAGTGGTTAATCCACGTAAGGGAAATGCCAGATGCCAGCGGGCTTGCCTAGGCCGATTGTAATGTCTGGGCGAAACGCGCGGGGGCATAGGCGGCCGCGTCGATGCCCGCCGTCATCGCGTCCGCCCCCTGCCCTAGCAGCGCCTGCGCGCCCAGCCGTGCGGCGGCAGGGGCGGTCTGGATGCCGAAACCGCCCTGCCCGGCAAACCAGAAAAAGCCATCGGCTTCGGGCGCGAAACCATAGACCGGCATCCGGTCGGGGGCGAAGCTTCTGAGGCCCGCCCAGCGCCGCTCGACCGCCTCGATCTGCCAGTCGGTAACATTCTGGAAGCGGTCGATGGCGATGGCGACATCGAGCTCTTCGGGCGCAGCGTCGCAGGGATCGGACGGCACCTCGTCATGCGGCGAGAGCCAGAGGCGGCCCGCGTCCGGCTTGAAATAGAAGCTGCCGCCCACGTCGATGACCAGTGGCAGATCGGCGGGCGCCGCGGGTGCGACTCGCAGCACGGCGACGGTGCGGCGGAAGGGCGCGATGCCGATGGGGCGCGCGCCCGCAAGCCGCGCGATGTCATCCGCCCACGCGCCTGCCGCGTTCACAAGGGTCGCTGCCTGCCAGATCTCGCCGCGCTCAGACGTGATCCTCCACACGCCTTCCGCACGCGCAAGCCCGCTCACCCGCGCGCGGGTGGCCATCGTCACGCCCTGCCGCCGCGCCTCGGCCAGATAATGCTGATGCAGCCCTGCCACGTCGATATCCGCGCAGGCGGGCTGGTAAAGCGCCTCGCTCCATTCCGGGCGGATATGCGGCACATGATCGGCCAGCGCCGCGCGCGAGAGCGGGGCGATCTGCACCCCTGTCCCGTCATAGCTGGCGCGGAATTGCGCCATCGCCGCTCTGTCCTCGCCGCGGCCGATGTAAAGCGCACCGCGCGGGGTGAGAAAACCGTGTTGGCCCAGATAGCTGCCCGAAGCGCGGGTCAGTGGCACCACGCCGGGGCCGCCATAACATTCCTCCCAGAACGCCGCAGAGCGCCCCGTGGCGTGATAGCCCGGCGCGTCCTCGGCCTCGAGCAGCAGGACGCGGGCGTGGGGGGCAAGCTCGGCAGCAAGGCTCGCGCCCGCCATGCCGGCGCCGATCACGGCAATATCGTGGATCATGGCGCCGATGAACCGGGGGGCGCGGCCCTGTCGAGGAACCCGGCAATCCGCGCCATGATGGGTCCGCGCACCGCATCCACCTCGCGCAGCACCTCGTGATGGGCCTCCTCGCCCAGCGCCATGATTTCGCCCTTGGGCAGACGGCGCGCGGCGGCGAGGTTGGCGGGATGGCTGACCAGCTTGTCGGACGCGGTCGAGATGATCAGCACCGGCACGTCCACGCCCTCCAGCGCGCCGCGGGCCTCAAGCCGGATCCACGAGGCATAGGCACGCTCGACCCAGCGCCAGCTGGCCGGGCCCATCACCAGCTGCGGGCGGTGTTCGCGCCACCAGCCCTCGTCGGCGTAGCGTTCGGGATCATGGGTGAGCAGGTTCGCGCGGCCCACGGGCAGCTCGCCCGGCTTCTCGCTCCATTTCCACGCCTGCCGCATCGGATCGCCGACCTTGCACATCAGCTGCGCAACGCGGTGGAGCATGCCGAGCGGCAACGGCGGGCCGCTCATGCCGGTCATCGGCGCGCTCAGCACCACCGCATCGGGCCTTACCCGCTGCGCCACGAGCGCGCGGAGTACGATATGCCCGCCCATCGAATGCGCGGCGAGCACGTGCGGCCCCGGTGTTTCGGCAACCCACCGCTCCCACAGCAGGGCGAGGTCATCGATCCAGATGCCGAAATCCTCGACATGTCCGGTCACCGCATCCTTGCCGAGCCGCCCCGATCCGGCCTGCCCGCGCCAGTCCGAGGCCGTCACCCGCCACCCGGCGCGGTGCCATTCCTCCAGCGCTTCTAGATACTTCTCGTAGAAATCGCCGCGGCCGGGGAAGAAGAGGATCGATCCGCGGGCAGGCGATGCCGCGCCCGGCCAGTCGATACGGCGGATCACGTGGCCATCGGCAGCCGCCCAGGTGCTCTCCCGCGCTTCGGCGGGGATCGCCCGGCGGTCGATCACGGCGTCACTCACCGCAATGTTCATCGGTCCCTCCCGCAAAACGCGGACTGCGCGCCGCCAATCGTGGTTACTATTTGGTAAGTCATAATCTGTAGCAGGTGTCCCAATGAAGGACGGCCGACGCGTGGTGCGCGGCCTTGCCGGGGGCACGAAGTCGATGAACACCATTTCCTACGGTCTGCTGATCGCCTTGGCAATTGCGCTGCTGGTGGCCGCATTCACGGATATCCGCCGCCGCCAGATCGACAACTGGCTGAACCTTGCCATCGCGTTGGCGGCGCCCGCCTTCTGGTGGTCGCAGGGGCTTTCGCTGTGGCCCGATGTCGCGCTGCAACTGGGCATGGCTGTGGGGGCCTTCGCGATTCTTGCCGCGCTGTTCGCGATGAAGGTGATGGGCGGGGGCGATGTGAAGCTGCTGACTGCGCTCGCGCTGTGGATTCCGTTCTACGAATACATGCAACTGCTGCTGATCATGTCGATCGCCGGGGGCATCCTGACCGTGATGCTGGTGTTCTGGCACGTCGCCCGCCGCCAGCGCGATCGCATCGCCGTGCCCTATGGCGTGGCGATTGCGGTGGGCGGTCTTTGGACGCTGGCGATCAATTATCTGCCTGAGGGGGCGATCGCGTCTGTCACCGCATAACCCGATTTTAACCAGTCAGGACTTACGCAGTGAAACCATACCTGCCCGCTAACCAATCTAAGGGCGATTACGAGGGGGCTATTTGAGCCATGGATAGGAAGAAACTGGTTCTGCTGCTCGGCGCGCTGATCATCGCGATCGGGACGGCTTTCGCCGCTCGCAGCATCTTCGCCGGAGGCGCCGCCCCCGATGCCGATGCTGCATCTGTGCCCACCGGGCCGCGCGTGCTGGTTGCCAAACGGGCACTGACCGCGGGCACCATCATCACCGCCGATGCGCTGGCCTTCCAGCCCTGGCCCAAGGAGCTGGTGCAGGACGCCTACTTCATCGACGGCGAGGCCGACATGAACAAGCTGCTCGGCACGGTCGTGCGCTATCCGGTGACCGCCGGCGAGCCGGTCACGCAGGGCTCGCTTGTCGCGCCGGGCGACCGCGGCTTCCTTGCAGCGGCTCTCGGGCCGGGCATGCGCGCCGTGACGGTGCCGGTTTCGGCAACCACCGGTGTGGCAGGTTTCGTCTTCGCCGGTGACCGCGTCGATCTGGTGCTGACCCAGCAGATCGAGGGCGCCGACCAATCCGCCCCGCTCAAGACCGCGGAAACCGTGCTGCGCAACCTGCGCGTGCTGGCAACCGACCAGGCAGTCGAGAAGAAGGTGGACGAGAACGGCAAGACCGAAGTCACCGAATTCCGCACGGTCACGCTCGAAGTGACGCCCAAGATCGCGGAAAAGATCGCGGTGGCCCAGACGATCGGCACCATCAGCCTTGCGCTGCGCTCGATCGCCGACAGCCAGTCGGAACTGGAACGCGCTGTGGCTGCTGGCGACATCCAGATCCCCGAAGGCGCTACGCCGGAACAGGAAGAGCGTCTGCTCAAGGCCGCGATGGCACGCCCGATCGACAAGGGCACGACCTTCGTGACCGGCGGCGATGTGTCGCGCTTCCAGCGCACCACCGTGCCGCCCAAGGCTGCCCCGCAGGCCTATTCTGCTCCGGCAGCAGCTCCGGCTGCGGCTCCGGCCGGCGGCAGCGGCAACGCGGCGCCCGCCTACAAGGGTCCGAGCGTCCGCGTCACCCGCGGCAAGGAAACCACCGAAACGCCCGTCAGCACCAAGGCCGCTGTCGGTTCAATGGTCTCGAGCCAGGCCAATGGCGTGCGCCGCGCCGGGCAGACCCTGCCCGCCGCCGGTGCCACGCTGGTATTCTGAAAGAGACCGTGACCATGTCGATCAAGCCCGAGGGGGGGAAACCCATGACACGCAAGTTCAAGCTGAAGCTGCTGGTGGCCGCAATGGCTGCGGCCCCGATGGCGGCAATGCCGGCCACGACCGCGACCGCCCAGCAGGTCGTCCGTCCCTCGCAGGAGATTGTCCTGTCGATCGGCAAGGGCGAACTGGTGACTGTGCCCGGCAGCATGGCCGATGTCTTCGTCGCCAACGAGGAAGTCGCCGATGTGCAGGTGAAGTCGCAGCGCCAGCTGTATGTCTTCGGTAAGGCGGGAGGCGAGACCACGATCTACGCCAGCAACGAACGCGGCGACGTGATCTTTTCGGCCAACATCCGCGTCGGATCGAACATCGGCAGCATCGACCAGATGCTCGCCATGGCGATGCCCGATGCCAAGGTGAGCGTGTCGACGATGGGGGCCAACACCGTGCTGCTGACCGGCACCGTGGGCGCCCCTGAAGATGCCGCCGAGGCCGAGCGTCTGGTGCAGGCCTTCCTCGGCAAGGAAGCCAATGTCATCAGCCGCCTGCGCACCGCGACACCGCTTCAGGTCAACCTTCAGGTCAAGATCGCCGAAGTGAACCGCAGCCTGCTGCGCAGCATCGGTGGCAACCTCCAGAGCTTCGACACCACCGGCGGATTCCGCTTCGGTGTCGGCACCGGATCGCGGCAGATCGTCACCGGCGAATACGGCCTTGGCGGGCCCTTCGCCACCGGCAACGGGATCACCAACCCGTCCATCACCGTGCCCGTGATCGGCGCCAACGGCCTGCCGGTGTTTGCCGAAGACGGCACGCCGGTGACCCGCGAAATCATCGGCACCGGGGTCAACAGCAACAACGGCACCACCCTTTCGGGCCTTGGCCGCCTGTTCGGCATGGACATGCTGGGCGCGCTCGACCTGTCGGAGCGTCTGGGCCTGGTGACGACCATCACCGAACCCAACCTCACCGCGCTGTCGGGTGAAACCGCGACCTTCCTTGCGGGCGGCGAATTCCCGATCCCGTTGGCGCAGGGCCTTGGTCAGGTGACGGTGCAGTTCCGCCAGTTCGGTGTCAGCCTTGCCTACACCCCGACCGTGCTTTCGAACGGCCGCATCTCGATGCGCGTGCGTCCGGAAGTGTCGGAGCTTTCGACCAATGGCGCGATCACGCTGAACGGCTTCCAGGTGCCCTCGATCACCACCCGCCGCACCGAAACCACGGTGGAGCTGGGTTCGGGTCAGAGCTTCATGATCGCCGGGCTGATGAGCGCCAACGCGCAGAACCTGCTCGACAAGGCGCCGGGCCTGGGTGACGTGCCGATCCTCGGCAACCTGTTCCGCAGCCGCGAGTTCCGCAAGGGCGAAACCGAACTGGTGATCATCGTCACCCCCTATCTGGTGAAGCCGGTGGACGCCAAGGACATCAAGCTGCCGACCGACGGCTACCGTTCGGCCAACGAGTTCCAGCAGCTGCTCGGCTACCGCGACAATGCCGGCGTTTCGGGCGAACAGCGCCCGATGCCGACCGCCGCCCAGCCCGATGCTCCCGCGCCCAAGGTGAGCGCCGCCGATCCGGCCGCGATCATCCCTGCCGCGCCGCAGCAGCCGCGCAGCGCCGAGAAGAAGTCCCGCCGTCCCGAACGCGCCGCGAAGGCTGATGCCGCCGCTGCCGCTCCGGGCTTCAGCCTCTAACACGAGAAAGGTGCCTCAGATGCCGAATGCACGATCGAACCGGCTGGCCCGCGTGCCTGCCCTCACTCTCGCGCTGACGCTCGGCCTTGGCCTTGCGGGTTGTGGCGGGATGCCGACCAACACTTCGCTCTACAGCGTCAAGCAGCCGGTGGTGGAACGCACCAACATGGTGCTGGATGTCAACACGAGCCCTTCGGGTCTCCCGATCTCGGAACAGCAGCGCCTCAACGGCTGGTTCCAGACGATGGACCTGCGTTACGGTGACCGTATCGCGATCGAGAACCCCGGGCAGAACCCGGCGGTGGCAGGCGCGATCCGCGATCTGGCGGCGCGGTACGGGCTGATGATCAGCGACACCGCCCCGGTTACCGCGGGCTATCTCCAGCCGGGCCAGGCACGCGTGGTCATCACGCGATCGACTGCCAGCGTGCCGGGCTGCCCCGACTGGTCGGCCAAATCGGACATGAACTACAACAACGGCACGAGCCCCGGTTTCGGCTGCGCGATCAACAGCAACCTCGCTGCGATGGTCGCCGATCCGCAGGATCTGCTGGAAGGCAAGAAGGGCTCGGGCGAGACGGTCATCGCGACCTCGAGCAAGGCAATCTCGACCTATCGCGAGATGGAACCGACCGGCAAGGGCGGGCTGATGGAAGCCGGCCAGGCCGGTGGCGGCGGTGGTAACGGCGGAGGAGGTAACTAAGCCATGAATGCTCCCTGGAAATCCGGTATCCCCGGCAACCGCGACCCCTTCTCGGCCTATATCTGCGACGACAATGCGCTGGACGTGATCCGTCCGGTGGTCATCGAACTCGGCTGGGCCCCGGAAAAGTGCAACAAGGGCGGCCTGCGCAATGCGGTGCAATCGCTCTCGGTCAGCGCCTCGCCGGCGATCCTCGTGGTCGACCTGTCGGAAAGCGGCGACCCGCTGAACGACATCAACGCGCTTGCCGAAGTGTGCGAGCCCGGCACAGTGGTGATCGCCATCGGTCAGGTGAACGATGTGCGCCTGTACCGCGACCTGCTGGCCAGCGGCATCCATGACTATCTGCTCAAGCCGCTTTCGCCGCAGCAGGTGCATGATGCGCTCAACCAGGCGCTGGCGGTGTTCATGAGCCCCAAGGCGGGCGATGCCGATGCGGCCAAGCGCCACATCTCGACCGCCGTCGTGGGGACCCGCGGAGGCGTGGGCGCTTCGACCCTCGCCACCTCGCTCGCATGGCTGTTCAGCGAGGCGCACCGCGCGCCGACCGCGCTGCTCGATCTGGATGTCCATTTCGGCACCGGCGCGCTGGCGCTCGACCTCGAGCCGGGCCGCGGCCTGACGGACGCGATCGAGAACCCGAGCCGTATCGACCCGCTGTTCATCGAACGTGCGATGGTGCGGGCGGGCGACAACCTGTCGATCCTGTCGGCGGAAGCGCCGATCAACCAGCCGCTGATGACCGATGGTTCGGCCTTCGTGCAGCTGGAGGATGAATTCCGGCAGGCCTTCGAGATGACGGTCATCGATCTGCCGCGCAACATGCTCATCAATTTCCCGCAGCTGCTGGCTGACGTGAACCTGGTGCTGCTGACCTGCGAGCTGACCCTCGCCTCGGCGCGTGACACGATCCGGATCCTGTCGTGGCTGAAGACCAACGCGGCCCACGCGCACCCGATGATCGTCGCCAACAAGGTTCAGCCGAGCATGGCCGAGATCAGCAAGGCCGATTTCGAGGCCTCGATCGAACGCAAGGTCGATTTCGTGGTGCCTTACGACATCAAGGCGGCGTCCAACGCGGCGAAGCTGGGTCAGGTGTTCGTCGATGCCAACCGTTCGAGCAAGGCGACCGCGGCGATCCGCCAGATCGCCGAGCGCGTGATGGGCGTCAGCACCGACGACATGGCCGTGACGGGAGGCGAGAAGAAGTCGCTGCTCGGCAACTTCGACATAAAGTCGCTGCTGCCGAAGAAGGCCAAGGGCGAGCCCCAGGCCGCGGAGTAAGGGCGTTTCTGCCGGGGGCGGCGATGCGCCCTCCCCGGCGGCAACCCGGTTGAAAGGGGGCCCGCTGCACATGCGGCGCGGCCGAGGAACGAGGCAGGAAACGACGGCATGGACTTCTTCCAAACCCTGCTGATCACGCTGGTGATCTTCGGCGTGCTGGTCATGGGCTATGCCCTGATTGCCGGCTCGGGCGTCGCAAAGGCCCAGAAGCGCCGCATGGAGGCGCTGCGCCTGCGCCATTCCGAAAGCCTCGATGCGAAGGTTGAATCCCAG
The DNA here is from genome assembly GCA_019750455.1 of Sphingomonadales bacterium. Lineage (GTDB taxonomy): Bacteria > Pseudomonadota > Alphaproteobacteria > Sphingomonadales > Sphingomonadaceae > Erythrobacter. The sequence goes on from JAIEOM010000027.1 coordinate 18,630, forward strand.
TTCAAGCGCGCTCTGGCAGCCCGCAAGCCCAAGGCCTACAAGGTCGCAGGCTCGGGATCGCGGATCGACGCGCTGGCGATGCGTCTCAACCGCACCGGCAAAAACTGGACGGTGACGCAGTATCTCTACGCCTCGATCGGGCTTGGTCTGGGCATCGCGGTGCTGATCTTCATCTTCAGCCGCGCGCCCCTGCTGTCGCTTGGCGTGGGCCTGTTCATCGGCGCCGGCCTGCCGCACATGGTGGTCGGCCGCCTCATCAACAAGCGCACCAATGCCTTCGTCACCAAGTTCCCGGACGGGATCGAGCTGCTCGTGCGCGGTCTGCGCTCGGGTCTGCCGGTGACCGAGACGCTCCAGATCGTCTCGACCGAAGTGCCCGGCCCCGTGGGCTACGAATTCAAGTCGGTGATCGACCGCATCAAGGTCGGCAAGACCATGGAGGACGCCCTCCAGGACACCGCCGACAAGCTCGGCATTGCCGAATTCAACTTCTTCACCATCACGCTGGCGATCCAGCGCGAGACCGGCGGCAACCTCGCCGAGACGCTGTCGAACCTTGCCGACGTGCTGCGCAAGCGCGCGCAGATGAAGCTGAAGATCCGGGCGATGAGCTCCGAATCCAAGGCATCGGCCTACATCGTCGGCGCGCTGCCCTTCCTCGTGTTCTTCGCGATCCTCTACATCAACCCGGATTACATGATGACCTTCTTCACCGATGATCGTCTGATCGTCGCCGGGTTGGGCGCGGGCTGCTGGATGGGCATCGGCGTGTTCATCATGGCCAAGATGGTCAACTTCGAGATCTGACGGGCGGGGAACAGGCACATGATCGAACAACCCACCGGCCCGACCCTGCTCGGCTTCGACGTTATCCTCGTCGGCACCGTGCTTGTCGGCCTCGCCGCCTTCGCCGCGATGCTGGCCGTCTATGCGGCGGTCACGATCCGCGACCCGATGGCACGGCGCGTCAAGGCGCTGGAGGCGCGGCGTGAACAGCTCAAGGCGGGGATCGTCACCTCGGCCAGCAAGAAGCGCACCAGCCTGGTGCGCCGCACCGACACGACCGACAAGGTCAAGAGCAGCCTCGACAAGCTGAACGTCCTTCAGGACAGCCAGATCAAGATCATCCAGCAGAAGCTGGCATACGCGGGCTACCGCAACAAGGAACTGGCGGTCCTGATCATCGGCGCGCGTGCGATTGCGCCGCTGGTGATTGGCGGGTTGATGGGCGTGCTGCTCTACGTCGTCGAATTCTGGCCCGACTGGGGCCCGATGACCCGGCTGGGTGCCTTCGCGATGTCGGTGTTCCTGTCCTACAAGGGCCCGGAACTCTACCTCAGCAACAAGGCGACCAAGCGCACCAAGGAAATCCAGAAGGGCCTTCCCGACGCGCTCGATCTGCTGGTGATCTGCGCCGAGGCCGGTCTGACCGTCGACGCCGCCTTCAACCGCGTCGCCAAGGAACTGGGCCGCGCCTATCCCGAGCTGGGTGATGAATTCGCCCTGACCGCGATCGAGCTTTCGTTCCTCAACGAACGGCGCATGGCGTTCAACAACCTGGCCTACCGCGTCAATCTGGAAGCGGTGAAGGGCGTGGTGACGACCATGATCCAGACCGAACGCTACGGCACCCCGCTCGCCTCCGCGCTGCGCGTGCTCTCGGCCGAATTCCGCAACGAGCGCATGATGCGCGCCGAGGAAAAGGCCGCGCGTCTGCCCGCGATCATGACCGTGCCGCTGATCGTGTTCATTCTTCCCACGTTGTTCGTGGTCATTCTCGGCCCGGCGGCCTGTTCGATCTCGGACAACCTCGTGAACAACAATCCCGCCGGCTAGCGGGCGGGTTCCGGATCGGGACCGGACGGGGGCCGGAGCGGGGGGAAACCTTCGCTCCGGCCTTTTCCGTTTCAGCCCTCGGCCAACTGCATCGCCCGCTCGCGCAGGCCCGAAAGCAGACGGCGCAGCAGAGCCTCCTCATCGGGGGCGAGGCCATCGAGCAGATCGGCCTCGGTCGCGCGGGCCAGCGGCATGACCTCGGCGTGGATCGCCCTGCCCTCCGCCGTCAGCGCCAGCAGGTGCGAGCGGCCATCGCCGGGATTGGGCACGCGGGCGATCAGCCCCCGTTCCTCCAGCACCTTGACCGCGCGGTTGACCGCGACCTTGTCCATTACCGTCGCCGCGGTCAGCCCGCGCTGGGTCATGGGGCCGCCCGCGCCTGAACCTTCCGGGCCGCTGTCACCCAGCACCGCCATCACCCGCCATTCGGGGATCTTGAGCGCGAACCGCTTGCGATACCGCTCGGCGATCAGGCTGCTGACCGCGTTGGAGGTGACGGACAGCTGGTAAGGCAGGAACCCTGCCAGCTCGCCTTCCTCACTCATAAGGGCGCGCGTCCCACCAGGGGTAGAAATCGGGCATGTCGGCGCTGACCTTGCCGGGATACATCGCCTTGCGCTTTTCGAGGAAGCTGGCGATCCCTTCCTTGGCATCGGCCCCGCGACTGAGGCGATAGATCGCGCGGCTGTCGATCTTGTGCGCTTCCATCGGGTGATCGGCGCTGGCCAGCCGCCACATCATCGCCCGGGTCATGGCAACCGAAATGGCCGATGTGTTGTCGGCGATCTCCCGCGCCAGCGATTGCGCCGCGTGGAGCAGGTCCTGCGGCGCGTGGATGGAACGCACGAGGCCGCCCGCCTTCGCCTCCTCGGCATCGAAGATGCGGCCGGTGTAGCACCATTCCAACGCCTGCTGGATGCCGACAAGGCGCGGCAGGAACCAGCTCGATGCCGCCTCCGGCACGATCCCGCGCCGGGCAAAGACGAAGCCGTAACGCGCGGTGCTGCTGGCAAGGCGGATGTCCATGGCCAGCTGCATCGTCGCCCCCACGCCCACCGCCACGCCGTTGCAGGCGGAGATCAGCGGCTTTTTCGATTCAAACAGCCGCAGCGTCAGCAGGCCGCCGCCGTCGCGGACCTTGGGGTCGGACAGGTCGGCAACCTCGGTCGGGTCGGAGAACACCTGCCCGCCCCCTTCCGGCGTCAGGTCCGCGCCCGCGCAGAACGCCCGCTCGCCGCTGCCGGTGAAGATCACCGCGCGCACGGCATCGTCGGCGTCGATATCGTCCATCGCCGCCATGATCTCCTGCCCCATGGTGCGGGTATAGGCGTTCATCTTGTCGGGGCGGTTGAGGGTGATGGTGGCAATGCCATCGGCCTTGGTGACGATGATCTGGGTGTACTGGGTCATGGAAAATCCCTCTCCTTTGCCGCCTGTGATGCCATGCCTTGAGCAAAAGAAAACCCCCGCAAAAGCGAGGGCTTCCCTTGCGGCGGTCCAGAGCGGTCCTGATCGGGGTCAGACCCCGTCCAGCCCCCCTCTAGACCCCGTCCAGACCCGCTTTGCCGGCGGGTTTCACGTGAAACATTCGCTCAGCGCGGGGCCATGCGAATAGCGCCGTCAAGGCGGACGTCCTCACCGTTGAAGTAGCCGGTCTCGATCATGGTCATGGCGAGCTTGGCATATTCCACCGGCATGCCGAGACGCTTGGGGAACGGCACAGAAGCGGCCAGCGCATCGCGCACATTCTGCGGTGCAGCGGCGAGCAGCGGGGTGTCGAAGATGCCCGGCAGGATGGTGTTGACGCGGATGCCCTCGTTCATGAGGTCACGCGCGATCGGCAGGGTCATGCCGATAACGCCCGCCTTCGAAGCGGAGTAGGCCGCCTGGCCGATCTGGCCGTCTTCCCCGGCAACCGAAGCAGTGTTGACGATCGCCCCGCGCTCACCGAACTCGTCGAGCGGATCGAGGGTCATCATGCCCGCCGCCGACTTGGCGATGCAGCGGAAGGTGCCGATCAGGTTGACCTGAATGACGAAATCGAAGGCCGAGATGGGGAAGTGCTTGATCGAGCCATCTTCCTTGCTGCGGCTGGCGGTCTTGATCGCGTTGCCGATCCCGGCGCAGTTGACCAGAATGCGCTCCTGCCCGTGGGCGGCGCGGGCCTTGGCGAAACCGGCGTCGACGTCCTCGTCCTTGGTCACGTTGACCAGGCAGAACACGCCGCCGATTTCCGCGGCAAGCGCTTCGCCCTTCTCGGCGTTCATGTCGAAGATCGCGACCTTCGCGCCCTTGGCCGCCAGCGCGCGGGCAGTCGCCGCGCCGAGGCCCGAGGCACCGCCGGTGACGACGGCGGGGGTATTGGCTGAAACTTCCATTGCTTAGTCCTCTCAGTGGGGGTTGTTCAGAGCGCCTCGATGATCGTGACGTTGGCGACACCGCCACCTTCGCACATCGTCTGGAGGCCGTATTTCTTGCCGTGACGGCGCAGGGCGTGAACGAGGGTCGCCATCAGCTTGGTGCCGCTCGCCCCCAGCGGGTGGCCGAGCGAAATCGCGCCGCCGTGGACATTGAGCTTGTCCGGATCCGCCCCGGTGTGCTTGAGCCACGCCAGCGGAACGCTCGCGAAGGCCTCGTTCACTTCGTACAGATCGATGTCGGCCATCGTCAGGCCCGCACGCTGCAACGCCTTGTCGGTGGCGAACAGCGGCTCTTCGAGCATGATCACCGGATCGCCCGCCGTGACGGTCAGATTGTGGATCCGGGCCAGCGGGGTGAGGCCATGGGCCTTCAGCGCCGCTTCCGAAACCACCAGCACCGCCGAAGAACCGTCGCAGATCTGGCTGGCCGAGGCCGCCGTCAGCGCGCCATCGGGGCTGATCAGCTTGACCCCCGCAATGCCTTCCAGCGTCGCATCGAACCGGATGCCTTCATCGATGGTGTGGAGCTGTTCGCCATCGGGCGTTTCGATGGTCACCGGCACAATCTCCCGCTCGAAGGCGCCAGCCTGCGTAGCGGCAATCGCCTTCTGGTGGCTGGACAGCGCGAAGTGATCGAGATCGTCCTTGGTGAAGCCGTGCTTCTTCACGATCATCTCGGCGCCCATGAACTGGCTGAACTGGATGCCGGGATACTTCGCCTGAAGCTCTGGAGACATGTAGTGGCCGAGCCCTTCCTTCATGTGCAGCGTGGCGTTGGAGCCCATCGGCACGCGGCTCATGCTTTCCACGCCGCTGGCGATCACCACATCCTGCACGCCGCTCATCACCGCCTGCGCGGCGAACTGGATCGCCTGCTGGCTGGAGCCGCACTGGCGGTCGATGGTCACGGCGGGGGTCGACTGCGGCAGCAGCTTGCTGGCCAGCACGCCCATGCGCCCGACCTGCATCGCCTGTTCGCCCGCCTGGGTGACGCAGCCGGTCACCACATCGTCGATCGCCTGGGGATCGATGCCCGACCGCTCGACAATCGCGTCCAGCGACTTGGCCAGCAGGTCAACCGGGTGAACCCCGGCCAGACGCCCGCCACGACGGCCGCCTGCGGTGCGGACGGCTTCGACAATATAGGCTGTGGTCATGAAACTCTCCTCTCTCTCGGCGCCCTGGCAGGGCGGGAGCGGGGCAAACCAGTTGCGCTTCGCCACTCGCTTGGCGCATCGCCTATTGAAGCGAGTGCCCCAAATCAAGCGATCAAAATGATCGGTCATTCGTCGCAGCCTTGCAACGCCCCACCTTCAGACTGTTGCAGATATAATACATCGGCGGCGCAAAGCATTGCTGCGGGGTGACGTTGAATTGCACCGGTCTGCCGCTTGGCGCATGGCCGAGGTTCGGAGGGGGCTGTCTGGCGTTTACGTCAGGCACCCTTGACGTTTGAAGTGTCACATGACCCGGTCAAACCTAGAGGAGGACGACCACAATGAAGAAGCACACGCTTCTCAAAGCCGGTGCGGCAACTGCCGTCATCGCGCTCACGATCGGTGCCCCTGCCTATGCGCAGGATGCCGACGTAACCACTGATACCGCCGCAGAAAGCGAAGATGTCGGACAGGCGATTGTCGTCACCGGTACCCGCCTGCGTTCGCCTAACCTTGAATCGGCCACCCCGGTCACCGTCGTGACCGCCGAGGAATTCGCTCTGACGGGCACCACCCGCGTCGAAGACCTCATCAACTCGCTCCCGCAGGTCTTCGCAGGCCAGGGCGGCGCCATCTCGAACGGCGCGACCGGGACTGCGACCCTCAACCTGCGCGGACTCGGTGCCGAGCGTACGCTGGTGCTGGTCAATGGCCGTCGCCTGATGCCCGGCACGCCGAGCACCTCGGCTGCCGACATCAACGCCATCCCCGCCGCGCTGATCGAGCGTGTTGACGTGCTGACCGGCGGTGCTTCGTCGGTGTACGGTGCCGACGCGGTCGCCGGCGTTGTCAACTTCGTGCTCGACACCGACTTCGAAGGCTTCAAGATCAACGCCAACTACGGCGTCTACAACCACAACAACCGTTCGGGCCGCGACATTCGTGAAGCGCTCACCGCCCGCAACTTCGGCTTCCCGACCGGCAGCGTCACCGATGGCGGAACCTTCGACGGCACCATCGCCTTCGGCAGCAGCTTCGACGACGGCCGTGGCCGTGTCACCGCCTATGCCGGTTACCGCAAGATCGACCCCGTGCTCCAGGCCCGCCGCGATTACTCGGCGTGCGCCCTGCAAGCCACTTCGCTGGCTTCGGTGACCGCTGGTGGCCGTGCCTACAACTGCGGCGGTTCGGCGACCTCGGCGACCGGGACCGTGTTCTACAACGAAGGCATTGGCGCCGACTTCACCTCGACCCTTGCACAGTTCGGCCCCAACCGCACCCTGCTGCCCGGCACCACGCCGTTCAACTTCGGCCCGCTGAACTACTTCCAGCGCCCGGACGAGCGTTACACCGCCGGCGTGTTCGCGGATTACGAAATCTCGAGCGCGATCAAGCCGTACATGGAGTTCATGTTCATGGACGACCGCACGGTCGCCCAGATCGCTCCGTCGGGTAACTTCGGCAACACCCTGTCGATCAACTGCGACAACCCGCTGCTCTCGCCCGCCCAGCGCGGCGAGCTGTGCAACGCCGGCAACCTGCTGGTCAGCCCGCTGCCGGGTAACGCCTTCATCGTCACCGGCAACGTTGCCGCCGAAAACGCTGCCCGCACGGCACGCAACATCGGCGAACCGCTGCTGCCGACCACCCCGTTCGGCTTCATCGATCCGCTGACCGGCACCACCTACAACCGTGCCTTCGCGCAGATCCTGCGTCGCAACGTCGAAGGGGGCGGCCGTCAGGACGATCTCCAGCACGTGAGCTATCGCGCCGTTGTCGGTGTGAAGGGCGATCTGTCGCCGGCTTGGTCGTATGACGCCTTCTACCAGTATGGCCGTAACAACTACGCGCAGACCTACCTTAACGACTTCTCGGTGCAGCGCCTCGGCCGTGCCCTCGATGTCGTCACCGGTCCGGGCGGCACGCCCGTCTGCCGTTCGACGCTCGACGGTTCGGATCCGAACTGCGTGCCGTGGGACATCTTCTCGCCGGGCACCGTGGCGCCCAGCGCGGCATCGGTTGCCTACCTCTCCACGCCGGGCTTCTCGCGCGGCATCGTGAGCCAGCAGGTCGCCAACGCGTTCCTGTCGGGCTCGCTGGGTGAGTACGGGCTGAAGACCCCCTGGTCGGACCAGGGTGTCGACATCGTGCTCGGTGCCGAATACCGCAAGGAAAAGCTCGAGTTCAACTCGGACGTGGCGTTCAGCACCGGCGATCTCGCCGGTCAGGGTGCCCCGACGCTTCCGGTTGCCGGCAGCTTTGACGTGAAGGAATTCTTCACCGAAGTGCGTATCCCGATCGCGCAGGACAGCTGGGTGGAAGACTTCACCGTCACCGCCGGCTACCGCTATTCGGACTACAGCACGGGTGTGAACACCGACACCTACAAGATCGAAGCCGAACTGGCTCCGGTTCGCGACATCCGCATCCGCGGGGGTTACAACCGGGCCGTGCGCGCGCCGACCATCCAGGATCTGTTCGCGCCGAACCGCGTCGCGCTTGACGGCTCGACCGATCCTTGCGCGGGCTTCGTGATCGGTTCGGGCGGCTCGGGCCGTGCGGGCGATCCGGGCTGCGTTGCCCAGGGCCTGACCGTCGGTCAGTTCGTGGCTCCCAACCCGGCCGAGCAGTACAACGGCTTCGTTGGCGGCAACGTCAACCTCCAGCCGGAAATCGCCGACACCTACACCGTCGGTGCCGTGCTGACCCCGACCTTCCTGCCGGGCTTCACTGCCAGCGTCGATTACTTCAACATCAAGGTTGAAGGCGCCATCGGCGGCATCGGGGCCGACCTGATCGTCCAGCAGTGCACGGATACTTCGGATCCGTTCTTCTGCGGCCTCGTTGACCGCGATCCCTCGGGCTCGCTGTGGCGTTCGCCGGCTGGCTTCGTGGTGAACCTGCCGCAGAACATCGGCTCGCTGACCACCTCGGGTATCGACGGGCAGATCAACTACAACCGCGAAATAGGTGATGTCGGGACGTTGACGCTCAACTTCATCGGCACCTGGCTCGACAGCCTGTCGTCGAATGCCGGCGTTCCGGGCGCTCCCGATGTGGAGTGCGTGGGGCTGTACGGCAACCTGTGCGGCACGCCGAATCCGGAATGGCGCCATCAGGCCCGTCTCGGTTTCAACATGCGTAACGGGATCGGTGCGTCGGTGCGCTGGCGTTACTTCGACAGCGTCGTGTTCGATGGCCTGTCGGCGACCACCCAGCCGGGTATCCGGGGCTTCGATGCGGTCAACTACTTCGACCTCACGCTGACCTATGACGCAGGGGACAACTTCAACTTCGTCCTCGGCGCCAATAACGTCTTCGACAAGGCACCGCCGGTCACCGGCTCGCAGGCTTGCCCGGCGGGTTCGTGCAACGGCAACGTCTTTGCGCAGGTGTACGACTCGCTGGGTCGCTACGTCTTCGCCGGCGTGACGCTTGATTTCTAAGCGTCCACTTCGATAGACACGGAATGGCGGGCCGAAAGGTCCGCCATTTTCGTTTGAGGACTGTGTTCAGGTGCAAGCCGCCGAAGCCTCCGACAGGATCGCCCGCTTCCCCATCCACGACCCGGCTGCTGCGCTGGGCGCGGGGCTGGCGCTGATCAATGGCGACCGGGCCGAAGCCGTGATCCCCCTCGCCCGCCGCCTGACCGAAGCCCATCCGCGCAGCGCGCAAGCCCACCAGCTGCTCGGCCTTGCCGCAAGGGCCGCAACCGACAGCCTGACCGCCTGCGAAGCCTTTGCCGCTGCCGCCGCCCTCGCCCCGCGCGACGCGCTGATCGCCCATTCCTTTGCCCGCACCACTCTTGAGGCCGGCCGCCCCGCCGCCGCATTTTTCGCCGCCGCCGCCGCGCTTGCGCCGCAGGACGGCAGCGTCATCCTCGGCCATGCCGCCGCACTGTTCCATGAAGGCCGCGCAGGCGAAGCCATCGCCCGGCTCGAAACAATGCTCGCCGCCCACCCGCTGTGGCTTGACGGGCACCGCAGCCTTGCCGCCCTGCGCGGGCAGATGGGCGAAAACCCGCTCGCCAACATCGCCGCTGCGCTCGATCGCAACCCTCGCTCGCCCGAGCTTCACCATCTCGCCATCGCCATCGCGCTTCAGGCCCGCGACCTGCCGCGCGCCGAGGCCGCTGTGCAAGCAGCGCGTGCCGCGCTGGGCGATGCGGCATGGCTCAGCCTCAACGCCGGGCACATCGCATCGGAAAGCGGTGCGATTGCGGATGCCGACACCTATTTCGCAGCCGCCGGAGCGTCCGCCGATCCGGGTGCGGCGTGGATGCACGCCCGCCACCTGATCCGCGCCGCCCGGCCCGAGGCTGCCGCGGCCCTGCTCGAACCGATGCTCGGCCAGCCGGGGGCACATGCCCTGTGGCCTTACCTCTCGCTCGCGTGGCGCATGACGGGAGACGACCGGGCGCAGTGGCTGGAAGGCGATCCGCGCCTCGTCGGGGTCTACGATATAGGCTTGCCGGCTGAAGACCTCGCCGCGCTCGCCCAGCACCTTCGCGGCCTGCACCTTGCCAAGGCCGCGCCGCTCGACCAGTCGGTGCGCGGTGGCACGCAGACCGACGGCAATCTGCTGCTGCGCGCCGAGCCTGCGATCCGCGACCTCAAGGCGCGCCTGCTCGCGATCGTCGCACAGCATGTCGCGCAGCTCCCCGAAGCCGATCCTGCGCACCCCACCCTCCCCGCCCGCCGCGTGCCGCAGCGCATCGCCGGATCGTGGTCGGTGCGGCTGACCGGCGCAGGCTTCCACACTGATCATGTCCATCCGCAAGGCTGGTTCAGTTCCGCCCTCTACCTCGCCCTGCCAGAGACCCTCGGACGCGGAGAGGCCGATCACGCCGGCTGGCTCAGCCTTGGCGAGGCGCGCGAACTGGTGCCGGGCCTTGCGCCCTATCGCCTTGTCGAGCCCCGTCAGGGCCGCCTCGTGCTGTTCCCCTCAACCATGTGGCATGGTACGCGCCCCTTCACCGCAGGCGAGCGGCTGACCATTGCTTTCGACATCGCCCGCCCCCGACAGGACATTGCCCCATGACCCAGCCCACCACCGCGTCCTCAGCCCTTGACGAGGCGATCCGTTTGCGGCGCGCGGGCAATGCAGCGGGTGCGCTGGCGCTGGCCGAAAAGCATGCTGCCCCGACCGATGCCGGCGCGCCATTCCTTGCCATCGCCGGCCTTGCCGCGCTGGAACTGGGCGATGGTCCGCGCGCCCTCGCCCACCTCGAACCCCTTGCCCGGATGCGCCCCGGGGACACCGATATCCGCGAGGATTACGCCCGGGCGCTTCTGGCTGCGGGGCGCGAGGATGATGCGTTGGCGCTGTCTGCCGGGTCGCCGGTTCCCGGCCTTGCCCGGATCGAGGCATGGATCTGCCAGCAGCGCGGGCACCTGCGCGAGGCGGTGGCGGCCTATGCCCGGGTGCTGACCGCAGAACCGCAGGACGCCGCAAGCTGGAACAATCTCGGCAATATCCACGCCTCGTTCGGCCGCTTCGATGCGGCAATTGCGGCCTTCGAACACGCCATCACCCACATGCCGGACGAGCCGGGCATGTATCTCAATCTGGCCGATGTGCTGCGCCGCGCCGACATCGGCCACGCGCGGCTCAAGGTGGCGCGCGATGCCGCAGTCATCGCGCCCGATAACCGAGCGGTTCAGACCGAACTTGCCATGGCGCTCGCCCATAACGAGGAGCTGGACGAGGCGATTGCCGTGCTGGAAGCGGCGGTGGCAAAGTGGCCCGAATTCGGCGAATCCCACATCGAACTCGGGCGGCTCTACGAAGCGACCAACCGCACCGACGCTCTGGCCGCGTTCCTCGCCAGTCTCGAGCCTGCTTCCTGCCCGCCGGAAGTCGCTTTTCTCCACGCCTGGCTTGCCCAGCGCGAGGGGCGTTTCGAAGACGCCGCGCGCCATGCCGAAGCGATCCCCGCCACCATCAACCCGATCCGCCGCGAGGCGCTGATCGGCAACATCGCCGAACGCCTCGGCGATGCCCCGCGCGCCTTTGCCGCATTCGAGGCGATGAATGCCGCTTCCATGGCAGAGGCCCCGCCGCGCTCCGGTCCGACCTATCGCGAAGGGCTGGAGGCGGACCTTGCCCGCTGGACGCCGGATTGGGCCGCCCGCTGGACCCCGCCTGCCGCCGCTACCGGAGGTGCGCCGCGTGATCCGGTGTTCCTCGTCGGCTTCCCGCGCTCGGGCACGACGCTACTCGATACCATGCTGATGGGCCTTGCCGATCTGTGCGTGCTGGAAGAGCGGCCCATGATCGCCGAAGTGGCGCGGGTGGCCGGTGACGCGGATATTGCCAACCTCACCCCGCCGCAGATCGCGTCCCTGCGCGATGCCTATTTTGCCGCCGCCCGCAGGCATGGCTGGGACGGGGCACGCTGGCTGGTCGACAAGCACCCGCTCAACATGGCGCGCGTGCCGTTGATCCTGCGCCTGTTCCCGCAGGCCCGCTTCATCCTCGCCGAGCGCCACCCGGCCGATGCGGTGCTGAGCTGCTTCATGGCGAATTTCACGCTGAACCACGCGATGCGCAGCTTCACCGACCTTCAGGAAGCAGCGTTGACCTATGATGCCGCCTTCCGTGCCTGGCACCGCGCCGTCGAGCTGTTCGCCCCCTCCGCCCACGCCGTGCGCTACGAAAGGCTGGTCGAGGACCCGCGCGCCGAGTTGCAGCCGCTGGTGGAATGGCTCGGGCTTGGCTGGGACGAACGGCTCCTCTCCCACGAGGAAACCGCCCGCACCCGAACCCGCGTGCGCACCGCCAGCTATGCGCAGATCGGCGAAAAGCTCTACACCCGCGCGCGGGGGCGCTGGCAGCGTTACCGCGATCAGCTCGCGCCAGTCTTGCCGATCCTTGCACCCTGGGCCGAACGCATGGGCTATGCCGACTGATGATCATGCGAGGGTTTGCCACGATGCGCTTGCAGGCGTAATCAGAGCCCCGGACGATATCCGAGGGGAGATGACCGCGATGAACCGTATGACTGTCGCCGCCGCGATGCTGGCTACCCTCACCGCCGCACCGCTCGCCGCTGCGGCCGATGACAAGCCCGAAAGCGCCTACATCAAGGGCTTGCGCGATTGTCAGGCCAAGACCGATCCCGCTGAACGCCTCGCCTGCTATGACAGTGCGGTCGCGGCGATGGTGGCCGCCAGCAGCGAGGGCGAGGTGCGGGTCGTCGACCGCGAGGAAGTGCGCCAGACGCGGCGCAAGCTGTTCGGCTTTTCGCTACCCGATCTCGGCATCTTCGGCGGCAAGGACGACAAGGACGATCCGAAGCAGGCCGAGGAATTCACGACGCTCCAGACCACCATCGCAGGCGTCCGCACGATCAATGGCAAGTATGTCCTTACCACCGCCGAGGGCGCACAGTGGCAGCTTGACGAGATGCCCGCACGCCTGATGAAGCCCAAGGTCGGGCAGCCGCTGGAAATCAAGGCCGGCGCGCTCAGCAGCTATTTCCTGCGCATCAACGGTCAGGGCGGGGTCAAGGGGCGGCGGGTGCAGTGAGACTGGGTTGGCAGGCGTGAAGACCCTCTTCGCAATCAATCCCGCGCTCGATATCGCAGCGCACGCTGCCCGCTTTGCCGCGACGGGGCGTGTGCAACTGCGCGATGTGCTGACGCCGGATAGCGCGGCAGAGCTCCAGATGGTGCTGGCGCGCGGGACCGACTGGGGCATGGCTGTAGGCGCGGGTGCGGCCAAGCCGGAAAGCTTCAGCAGCGCGAGAACCCGCACGCCGCAAGGCCAGCAAGCCTTGCGCGATGCCTCCCGCAACGCCGAACAGCATTCCGCACGCGGTGAATATGGCTTCCGCTTTGCCCATTACCCGATCCTCGAAGCGATGCGCGAAGGCCGGGATCCGGGGGGGCCGCACGAGATCCTGCTCGAACACCTCAATGCACCGGCGTTTCTCGACTTGGTGCGCGCGGTGACCGGAATCGGGGCGCTGTGCAAAGCCGACGGGCAGGCGACCCTCTACGGCCCCAGTCACTATCTCGGCCACCACAATGACAGCCACGTCGCCGAAGGCTGGGAGGTCGCCTATGTGCTGAACCTCGCCCGGGACGACTGGCACCCGGATTGGGGCGGCTATCTGCTGTTTCTGGACGAAGAAGGCGACGTCATTGAAGGCTTCCGCCCGCGGTTCAACGCGCTGAACCTGTTCCGCGTGCCGCAGCCTCATCTGGTCAGCTATGTGCCCCCCTTTGCTCCGGTCGGCCGGATGGCGGTGACCGGCTGGCTGCGCAATCGATGAACGGCGTGGCAAGCGGCGCACAGGCCGCCGCGATGCAGGCGAGCCAGCTTGCCGCGCAGGGACGCGATGCCGAGGCTGCCGCCGCCTATGACCGCGCGCTGGCGGACTTCCCGAAGGAGCCACGGCTCGCCAACAGTGCTGGCAATTTCCACTTCAAGGCCGGGCGCCTGACCCGCGCTCTGGCGCTGTTCGAACAGGCATTGACGCTCGCACCGGACCTTGTCGAGGCTGCGATCAATGCGGCGATCACGCTGGGCCGGCTCGGCCAGCCCGCCCGCGCGGTCGCCCTGCTCGCCCCTCTCGCGAGGATAGCGCAGGGCAATGCCGCCTATTGGCGGACCCGTGCCGATAACGAGCGACAGGCCGGACAATACCGCGAGGCCGCGGACAGTCTGGCGCGCGCGGCAGCGCTTGACCCGGCCGGGCCGCACACTGCCCGCAGCCGCGCTCGCCTTGCGCTCGAACGCAGCGCCCCGGACGCGGTTGCGCTGATCGAGACCGCACTGACCCTCAACCGCGGCGACCCCAACCTGTTGTACGATTATGCGCAGGCCCTTTCCGTCGAAGGACGGATCAGCGAGGCGCTGGAGTGCACCACCACCCTCGTGACTCATGTCCCGGGGTGGACCGACGGACTGAAGCTCCACGCCGAACTGCGCTGGGCCGGCGGTGATCGGGCGCGCTTTGCCGACCACTTCGAGAGCGTGACCGCGTTACAGGGCGCCGGACCCGCAGCGTGGCGGGCGTGGTGCGACGTGCTCGACGGTGTCGACCGCCATGCCGAAAGCGCCGCCGTGCTTGCCCGTGCGCGGGCGATCTGGCCGCAAGACGCCGACCTCGCGCTCGCACAGGCGGTGGCATTGTGCGAGGCGGGACAGGCAGGTGACGCGCAAGAACTGCTCGACGAATTCGCCGCGCAGACGGGGCCCGACTGGATGATCGCGCGCGGACGCAATGCCCTGCGGCTTGGCGATCCGCAGCGCGCCGAGGCGGCCCTCGATCAAGCGCGCGCCGCCCGGCCCGGGGATGTCGCGGCCTGGGCGCTCAGCGATCTGGCATGGCGGATGACAGGTGACGCACGGCACGAATGGCTGCACGGGCAACCGGGACTCGTGCGGCAGATTGCCATGCCGCTCGGTACCGACGAACGCGAGGCGATCACTGGGCTTCTGGCCCGTCTCCACGCTCACACGGCCATGCCGATCGGGCAATCGGTCAAGCAGGGCAGCCAGACCAAGGGCGCGCTCTTTGCCCGCGCCGAGCCGGAATTGGCACGACTGGAAGCGGCGCTTTACGAAGCGATGGCGGATTATCGCGCCGGTCTCCCTCCCGCTGATCCCACGCACCCTTTGCTGGCTCGCAGGGATGAGCCCTGGGCGATCAACGGTAGCTGGTCGATCCTGCTCGATGGCGAAGGGCATCACGCAGCACATATTCATCCGCGGGGACTTTTGTCCTCTGCCAGCTACTGGCTGGTGCCCGAAGAGGTAGATGCGCCCGGTGAGGCCGGATGGCTTGAACTCGGCAACCCGCCACCGGGGCTCGCAGAAGGCCTGAGCAGCCTCCACACGGTGCGGCCCGCAGAGGGCACGCTGGTGCTGTTTCCGAGCACGCTGTTCCACGGCACGCGCCCGATCAGCCGCGGTCGCCGCATGACTGTCGCCTTCGACGTCACCGCGCGCGCCTGACGTTCGGGCTGGGCCGGTCCCCGCTTCGCTTCCACCACCGCAAAAGGAAAGGGGCGGCGGATCGCCTGATCCGCCGCCCCTTCCTGTTTGTCGCTTCTGATCGGGATCAGAACGTGAAGTTCACACCCACGAAGAAGTCGCGGCCGAGCACGTCGAAGAAGCTCGGCAGGGTGTTGCCCTGTTCGGCCTGCGCACCGAGAACCGGCGGCTGCTTGTCGAACAGGTTGTTGACGCCCGCGTTGATCGACATGCGCTCGTCCACATCGAAGCCCAGAGCGAGGTCGAAGTAGTTCCAGGCACCGATCGAACGCAGCGGCAGGGCATTGTTCGGGATACGGTCGTTGCCGCTGAAGGTGTTCTGGACACGGAAGTCTTCCGTGGCCCCTTCATAGCGCCAGCGAACCGAAGCCGTCAGCGGGCCCTGATCGTAGGTCACGCGGAAGTTGTGACGGTAGTCGGGGAGACCGTAGGTGCCTTCGACGATGTTTTCGCGAAGCGGCAGCAGCGCCACAGGAGTGTTGCGATACTTGTCGAGCCAGGTGGCCAGGAACATGAACGACAGGTCGCCCTTGAACAGCGGCACCGAGTAATCGATCTGAACGTCGACGCCCGCGGTTTCCAGCTTACCGACGTTGTCCTGAACCAGCGACGGGTTGAGACCGCCCGAGTTCAGGCCGAGTGCGCCGGTGCCGGTGTTGCGCTTGCCCGCGAAGATCGTGCACGCCGGATCCTGCAGGTTCCGGACGGTGTTGAAGCACAGCGAGAGCGCGCTGCCGAGGCCGCCCAGACGGGTGTTGATCGTGTCTTCAACAGTGATGTTGAAGTAGTCGACCGCGATGTTCAGGCGCGGCACGAAAGCCGGCTGAATCACCACACCAGCGGTGTAGGTGTCGGAAGTTTCTTCACCCACATCCGGGTTGCCGCCGAAGTCGGCCTGGATCTGCGCGTTGGGCTGCACGGCGCGGGTGAACACGGCAGCCGCCGGCACGCCCGAAGCGATACAGAAGTCACGCAGAGCCTGGGTACGTTCGGCCACAGGACCGCGGTCCGAACACGGATCGGTCGCCTGCGGGAAGCCGGTCGACGCACCGCCGAACAGATCCTGCACGTTGGGCGCACGCACCGCGCGCGAGTACATGCCGCGGAAACGGACGCCGCGCACCGGAGCGAATTCGCCGCCGACGTTGTAGGTCCAGGTCCCGCCGACGCGCTCGAGCGAGTAGTCCGAGTAACGGAACGCACCGGTGAATTCCAGCGCGTGGACAAAGCCCTCCTCGATCACCGGGACGCGGACTTCGCCGAAGACTTCCTTCACGTCGTAGCCGCCCTTGGTCGGCAGACCGGCGTTGAAGCCCAGCACGTCGCCCGAGGCGAGGAAGGTGTCGGGGATGAACTCCGAGTTCATCTCGCGATATTCACCGCCGAACGCGAAGCCGATGTCATCCGCACCCAGACCGAGGTTGAACAGGGTGCCGCTAACCGTGGCAACCGCGTTCTTCATGTCCGAGGTGGTGATGTTGGTCGCCTGGATGGCGAGGTAGCGCAGCGCCGCCGGATCGGCGAGGCCGGTCCCGAAAACGTTCAGCGGCACACAGCCCGCGGCACGAGCCGTGGCATCAACGCAGCGCAGCTGGGTGGTGCTGCCGGGCACGAATTCAACGGTCAGCGCGTTGCGGAAACGGCTGGCCGAGATGTTGCCCTGCTGGATGTTGGTGTTGGTCGTGCGCGAGTACGAGTAGTACGCATCGAAGTTGATGTTGTCGGTGATCCCGCCGCGAATCCCGCCAAGAACGCGGAAGGCTTCACGGTTGAAGTCCGAGTTGCGGCTGCCGATGTCGTTGAAGCGGAAGTTGACCTGGGTCTGGCGGTACAGCGGGTTCCCGAGGGTCGCACCAGCCGTGGTGCTCACCGGGTTCTGGTTGAGCAGTGCGCGGGTCTGGTCATCGAAGAACGGGCTGTTGACAAACAGCGGAGCCGAAATGCCGGCCGGAGTCGGCGCGAGTTCGGTTGCCACGTCGTTGCGCACGAACGAGACTTCCGAATAGGCTTCGATGCCGTCGGTGAACTCGTAGTGGCCATAGGCGCCGAGCAGGTAACGTTCCTGCGGGAGCTGCAGGTAGTTATCGGGCGCAAAGTTGTAGAGGTCGGCCGGATCCTGGAACAGGCGCGAACCGCCGCCAGTCGGGTTGAAAATGTAGGTCGACTGCGCGCCGGTCGGGCCGGCGTTGAAAGTGCCGGTCGGCGTGGTCGCCGAACCCTGCGGCACGAAGCCGAGCTCACCGCCACGGGCGATACAGGTGCCTACAGCGATACCGCTCGGGAACGGCGTGCCGATGTCACCGCGGCCCGTGCTGCCCGGAACGATACAGCCGTCGCCAGCAGCACGCTCGGAGAACACGCGCGCGTCCTGGAACACCGGATCACGACGGGTGTAGTTGGCGAACATGGTCACCGCACCGCGGCCGTCGTCGAAGGCCGAGCCGATGGCGGCGTTGAACTGGTAGCGCGCAGCATCGCCGCGGCCGGTCAGCGAGTAGCTGCCGCCGAGTTCAAGACCTTCGATGTCGCGCAGCTTGAAGTTGACGACACCGGCGATCGCGTCCGAACCGTAGACGGCCGAGGCGCCGCCGGTCGAGACTTCGACGCCGCCCAGCAAGAACTGCGGGATGGTGTTGAGGTCGACGATCTGGTTGGTATCATAGAACATCCAGCGGCGGCCATTGACCAGCACCAGAGTGCGGGTGGCGCCCAGGTTGCGCAGGTTCAGCGTAACCGCGCCGTTGCCAGGGTTGTTCGAGAAGCCGGTGATGCCGGGAAGGACCTGCGGCAGGGTGTTAAGCACCTGCTCAACGTTGACGGCACCCGTAAGACGGAATTCTTCGGGCGAAACGACCGTGACCGGGCTCGTCGAGTTCAGATCGGTGCGCTGAATGCGCGAACCGGTAACGACGATGGCGGGCGTTTCACTGGTTTCGGCAGCCGAAGTCGTGACTTCGTCCTGGGCGAACGCCGGCGTGGCGAACATGGCGCCAGCCATGATCGTCCCGGCGAGCAGCGATGCTTTCTGGAAGCGTTGCATTTGCGGGTCCCCTTTCAGCACGCGGACGAAATGTCCACGGAGTAAGACGCGCCGCTTAAGACAATCGGCTTCCCGCCTGCAATCGGCAGCTTGCGGTGTGGTGACGCTTGAAGCCACCCTGTTGCAGATCGGTTACACTGCACGGCGGCACCGAGGTCGGAGTGGTGTGACATATCTGCAAAGGCCTGAAGATACACGCTGATCGTGTGAAAGCTTGCAGATAGCGCCCTGCCTGATCGCGTGATACGGGGTATCCCGGCCCTTCAAGGAGAGTGCACATGACCGATAGCCACAAGCACGCCCCGCCCGCGCGGCGCATCCGGTGGGGGGCAGCCGCAGCTGCTGGCCTTACGCTCGTCGGCGGTGCAGCCGTGCTTGCGCAGCAGGCAGGCTGGCCCGGCTCGGCGCGCCTTGTCGACGACCTGCGCGCCTGCCGCGGAGTTGCGGCAGTGGACGCGCGCGCAGCGTGTTACGATTCGCATGTCGGCACCCTGATCGGTGCGGTCGAAGCGGGTGATGTGCGCCTTGTCGATCGGGAGGAGGTCCGCAAGACCCGTCGCCAGCTGTTCGGCCTGGCTCTTCCGGAGACCGAACTGCTGAAAGCCGACGAGAAGGAGAAGGCGGAGGAATCAACCGAACTGTTCGAAACGACGATCGCCAGCAGCCGCCAGACCGCTTCGAACAGCTGGCGCATCACCACCGCAGAAGGTGCGGTTTGGGAGATCAACAATCCGCCCCGCAAGATTGCGCCCGCCGCCGGGGACAAGTTGACCTTCAAGAAAGCATCGCTCGGATACTACTTCATCCGCATCAACGGCCAGATCGGGGTCAAGGGCCGGCGGGTGATGTGACAGCTTCCCGTCGTACGGGGGCATGAGAAAGGGCGCGGCCATCGCTGGCCGCGCCCTTCTTCTTTACCGGTGACGCCGTACTCTACAGACCGCCCGGGCCGCAGTCATTGGCGAGATAATCGAGCATCTTGGTGTAGAACTGCTGCTGGTGGCTATACATTAGCGTCACGTAGAAGTGGTCGGCATCCTCGAGCGTGATGAACTCGCCGGTTTTGCCGAGGGATTCGAACTTCTTCTTGTAGTCCGCGAAGTGGTAATAGAGCACGCGGCTATCGTCTTCCGGATGCACCATCAGCAGCGGGATGTTGACCTTGTCGACATTGGCATAAGGGTTGAAGCCCTTGGTCACGCCGCGCCCCTGGAACCATTCATCGATCGCCTTGGGCGTGCCCGGACCGATAACGTCGCGATACCACACTTCGGGGCGCGACACGGCCGCACCGGCAATTGCGCACTGGTAGATATTGTCCTCGCGCGCGGCAGCAACCAGTGCTGCATAGCCGCCATAGGACCAGCCGAACATCGCAATCCGGTCGGGATCGGCAAGACCCTGCTCGACGAGGTAAAGCGCCCCGTCGTCCTTGTCGTCCTGCATCTTGTAGCCGTGCTCGTTATGCCCGGCATCGAAGTGCTTCTTACCGAAGCCCACCGTCATGCGGTATTCGGGCTGGAGCACCATGTAGCCGGCATTGGCGAGCAGCTGGCCCCACTCGTCATAATCGACCACTTCCGATACCGCCGGGCCGCCATGCGGCATGACGATCAGCGGGAACGGCCCCTTGCCCTTGGGCATGGTGACGTAGCCCGGGATCATCATCCCGTCGCGCGCCTTGTAACGGATATACTTCACATCCGAGAGCTGATCGGGGTTGATCAGCGGATTGCGGCTGCCCAGTTTCGCGAGCTGCCCATCCTTGACCAGCCAGAACGAGCCAGGATCACGCGGTCCCGAGTTGTTGACGATCATCCGCCGCCCATCGCGCGAACGGCTGGTGATGTTGAGGTTGTGCGCGTGCGGGATCTGCTGCTGGAGAGCCTCGTAGAGCGCCTTCTCATCCTCGTCGAACCAATGCCGTTCCCACTTGGCCCCCGGGTATTCGGCATAGGCAAGCTTCCCGTTGCCCGGAATCGAGTGGAAGCCCGCGCGCAGCACATCCGCGTCTTCGGCCTGGAACAGCTTCTTTCCGAACTGCCCGGTGTCGAAGTTGAACTCCCACAGCGCAGCCTTGTCCTCGCCGTTCAGCGCGTCGATGATGTAGCCGATCGAGGGGTTGTCCGGATCAAAGCCGGCAAGGCCCTGAAAACCGCCGATGAAGCGGTAGAGGTTTTCCATCGAGTCCTGGTCATAGACTGGACCGAACTGGGTCCAGCTACCGTCCCCCGGCTTGCGGTAATAGGTCTTGATGGTGTTGTCGGTATCCTGCCCGATCGCAAAGCGCGGGTTGCCCTTGTTGTCGAAGGTGACGTTGCCGTATTTGCGCGTGCCCTTGAGGATCAGCGCCTGCGCACCGGTGGTCAGATCAAGCTTATAGAAATCGCGCGGGCGGAAGGCAGCAAGCGGATCGCCGCCGGGGCCGCCGGTCACCGAGTTGCCCTGGGCGATGACGATCTTGTCCGGCTCGTCCGGCAGCAGCGTCACCACGCTGAAGCTTCCGCGGATCTGCTGAAACTTGTTCTTTTCCAGATTGTAGAAATAGGACGCGAAATTGCGCGTGTTTTCTTCCTGACTCTTCACGCTTTCGCGGACCTGCTGCCAGGCGTTGCCGAAAATCAGATTGTCGCTGATCCAGCGCGCGTTGAGGATCTCCATCGGATCGGCGGCGAGCCGGCGCAGCGGCTTCGACAGATCGTCGGTGGCGTAGATCTCGAGGATGTATTCACCCTCGCGGCTCTCGACCTTGCGCACCAGCAAGTGCTTGCCATCGGGCGAGAGCTGGACCTGATCGACCACATCGCGCAGCGCCCAGACGTCGATCGGAACCGTACCGGCGGACTGCGCGCGTGCGGCCTGTGCCAGAGTTGGCGCGGGCGCTGCGGTCGCAAGGCCGAGGGCGGAAGCGCCGGCAAGTGCGGCGGTGAGCGAGGCTTTGATGAGTTTCATGATCCGTGCATTCCCGAGGACACAGGGTTGAACCGAACAGTGGACACCTCGTGACGGCACCAGGGGAGGCGCCGGCGAACTGCCACGGCACTAAACGAAAAATGCGGCCTCTCGGCAAGTGCCGGGAGGCCGCATTTTCAAATTGCTTCAGGTCATTCGCGGATCAGAAGCGATACAGCACCTGACCGAAGAACTCGCGGCCATTCAGGTCGTAGCCGTTCCCGATCGGAATGTTGTTGACCTGAAGGATGCCCGCACGGTTCGAAACGCGCGGCGGCGGCGTGTCGAAGATGTTGCGGACGCCGAGGATCAGACGGAGATCGCCATTGTCCCAGCGCACCGAGGTGGTGTGCTCGAAGTACTCGTCGGTCGTGCCGACCGGGCGGCAGAACACCCCGTCACCGGCAACCACGCCATTGGCCGAACCGCGACCCAGACAGGTCGGCGAGAAGGCCGGAACGCCGCCAGCCGGCCCGCGCGAGAAGGCATCACCGAAAGTGACGCGGTCACGGTAGGGTATACCAAGCGAGTTCGAGTTACCGATCGCGTCGATGTAGCGCACCTGATAGGTGAAGAGGAAATCCTCCCAACGCGCACCGAAGGTCGCAAGACCCGTCCAGTCCGGGAAGCCGAAGCGGTCGGTGAAGTTCGTCGTGACGAAGGTATCGACACCGGTCCGCTGGATGTTCGACCGCTCGATCAGGTGGTTGGCCTGAAGGTTGAGCGACAGGTCGATCGTCTCGCCGCCAAGGGTGAGCGGGTAACCGAAGCTCGAGTTGAGGTCGATACCCCGCACCGATTCCTGGTCGCGGTTGAGGAAGCCGGCCTGCACGCCGCTGATCAGGCGACGATCACTCGCATCGATCTCGATACGGTCGCAGAATTCGCTGCGGGCCGAATCTTCACGAAGGAAGCAATCGTTGACGATGAACTGACCCGAAGGCTCGACGATCGCGCCCTTGATCTTGATGTCGTAGTAATTGAAGTTGAACGCGAAGCGGAAACCGCTGGCCCAATCTTCCTCGAACGCGAAACCGGCCGTGATCGAACGCGAGGTTTCCGCCTCGATGTCGAGCGAACCGCCCTGGGTGATTTCGCCGCTCACCGACGAAATCGTGTTCAGGCCTTGCGAGTCGATACCGACGCGGGTCGGATCGCGGTTCTCGCGGCGGCAGTTGTCGAGGACGAAGGTCTCGCGCTGGTCGAGCGAGGCATCATAGGCCCCGTTGACGAAGGCGGCATCAGGCACCGCGCAGGGGTCGAACAGGGTAGTGAAGCCCGACTGGCCACGCAGGAAGTTCTCGCGCAGGTTCGGCGCACGGAACGAGGTGCCGTAGCTGAACTTGAACAGCAGCGGAGCCACCGGACGCCAGCCGCCCTTCAGCGAGAAGGTGCCGTTGGTGCCGTAGAACTCTTCGTCGGTTAGACGGCCCGAGATGTTGACCGAGAGTTCCTCGACCAGAGTCTCGCCCGCCATCAGCGGAACGTCGATTTCGCCGAACATTTCGCGGATCCACTTGGAACCCGAAGCACCGCCATCGGCGAAGAAGCCGAACAGCAGACCGTTCGAGGCAATGAAGCTCGGATTCGAGTCGATCGAGTCCTCGCGCCATTCACCACCGAGCGACACCCCGACAGGGCCGGCCGGAAGCTCGAACAGGTCGCCGGTGACATAGCCCGACAGCATCACCTGCTCGTAGGTCGTCGAGAAGCTGCGGTTGTCGAACAGGTAGTCGCGCTCCGCCTGAGTGGCGAAGTTACCGACCGCCCCGGTCATCACGCTCGGCGCGAAGAGGTTCACGGGCACGCAGCCCCCGGTCAGACCCGGCGCGGCAGCGTTCGGGTTGGCGAGGCCTGCGGTGTTGCACTCGCCGATGAACAGCGGATCGCCACGGAAGATGTCGATGGCATCGTTGTAATCGTCGGCAATGCCGTCACCGTCGTTGTCGAACACGCCGTCACCGTCGAAATCGGCGGTCGGGTCGATACCGAGGGCCAGAGCGAGACGGTCCTCACGGATACCGAAGCGCGAGGAACGGCCTTCGGAACGCGAGTAGGTCCCGGCCAGTTCGAAGGTCCAGCTCGAACCGATGAACGGCAGGTCGCCGCGCACACCGAGCACGCCGCGATACTGTTCCTGCACAACGCTGAAGTTGTCACGGTCGCCGAGGATCGAAACGATCGGAAGGGTTGGCAGGTCGAAACCGGACGACAGGCGACCGGCGCGACCGAAGTTGGCCTGCCCCGGGTTGAGGCGCTGGAACGAGTTGTCCAGTGCACGGCAGTCAACGCCGTTGGCGTTTGTGGTGAAGTTACATGGGTTGAAACGGTTCGCCGCCGGCACCGACGGGAAGATCTGGGGCAGGCCCGAACCCGTGTTGTTGATTTCAGCGCGGGTATAGGCCGCTTCGAAGAACGGGGTGATGTTGGCGTCGCCCGGGAAGGTGTATTCACCGTAGGCGAAGACGTTGATCAGCTCCTGACCCGAAACGATCGTGCGATCGAGTTCTTCAGGGCTGGCATTGGTGTTGACGTTCTGGAAGTCGACGTCACGAATGCCATCGCCGTTTACGTCGATTTCGCGGCCGAAAGCGTCAGTGTTTTCAGCCCAGGGGAACGGGCGACCGGTGCGCGGATCGAGCGGGAAGTTGGCGATGTTGCCGTTGGCCGGGAAGTAAACCGAGCCGAAGCGGGTATAGGGCTGGAAGATGCGGCCACCGATGTTGGTGACGACGCACTCGCTTTCCGAAACGCCGATCAGGTTGTTCGAACGCGAACGCACGAGGGCGTTACCCGAAATGCCGAGCTGGTAGATGTTGCCGTTGGCATCTTCTTCCAGGTTGGTCAGACAGCCACGCAGGAAGTCACGGTCACGCAGCTTCCATTCTTCGCGGACCTGGTATTCGGCACCGATGCCGAACACGGCGCGGTCGGTGTTGAAACCCCATGCGGCGGAGATGGTGTAATCTTCGCCCTGACCCTGCGGGTTGACGTCGCCGACAGCCTGCACTTCGAGACCGTCGAAGTCCTTGCGCAGAATGACGTTGACCACACCCGCGACCGCGTCCGAACCGTAGATCGACGAAGCGCCGTCGGTCAGGATGTCGAAGCGGTCGACCAGCGTACCCGGAATGAGGTTGATCGACGGGCTGGTCGGCGCACCTTCCACGCCCGAGGGCGAGAGGCGGCGGCCATTGACCAGCAGCAGCGTGCGGCTGGCATCGAGGCCGCGCAGGTTGATGGTCTGCGAACCCGGACCGTTGTCGAGCACGAAGCCGTTGAAGGTCGCGTCAATCTGCGTACCGGCGGCAGCGGTCGAACGCTGCAGGATCTGCGCGGGGTCGAACGCGCCGACAGCCTGTTGGTTTTCGGTGGTCAGCACCTGAAGCGGCGAGATCGACGAGTAGGTGTCGCGCACGATGCGCGAGCCGGTGACCACGATGGCGCCCTGTTCGGTACGACCCTTCGCGTCGGTCGCGACGTCGACCTTCTCTTCTTCTTCCTGCGCACCCTCTGCGGCGTCCTGCGCGTAGGCCGGACCTGCGATCGCAAAGGTCAGCGCCGAGGCCGAGAAAGCCAGAGCCTTGATCGAATTGCTGTGAAATTTCTTCATGGTCACTCCAGTTGCCCAAACCGGAGACACAACGGCAATCAGCATGCACCGTCACAAGATTGCCCCATGTGACAGACGCAGGCCAGAATGATTGCCTAGTTAAGTCCCCGCTGTGACCGTTTTGTGCATTGGCGAAACTTTCGTGTCAAGGCGCGTGCCCGGAAAACAGAAATTTGTCGGGGCGTGTTGCGTTAATCCCACATTCAGCGACGAGTGAAGGAAACTTGCGCAACAAAGCTACAATGCAGCTTTATGAATATTAAAAGATAGGGCGACCTGCACGCAACAAACCGCCCCACAGCCCTGATACAACGTTTGGCTGATATATTATTGCGCGGCGCCCGAAGGCCCGCGTTAGCGAATCGTCATCGCCAGTCTGCCGTCGCCTTCATCGATGGCCAACGTGCTTCCGTCAGGCAATCGGCCTTCAAGCAGCATCTCTGCCAGCGGGTCCTGCAGGTAGCGCTGCACCGCGCGCTTGAGCGGCCGAGCTCCGTAGACCGGATCATAGCCGACCCGCCCGAGCCAGCGCAGCGCCGCATCGGTCAGATGAAGCGTGATCTTGCGGTCCGCCAGCAGTTTCTGGACGCGCTTCACCTGAATATCCACGATCGGCGCCATGTGTTCCTGCCCGAGGCGATGGAACAGGATGATCTCATCGAGGCGGTTCAGAAACTCGGGCCGGAAATGCCCGCGCACCACGTCCATCACGTCCTTCTCGACCGTGGCGACCTCCGCCCCGTCGGGCAGGTTGGCGAGATACTGGCTGCCGAGGTTGCTGGTGAGGATGATCAGCGTATTGCTGAAGTCGACCACCCGGCCCTGCCCGTCGGTGAGGCGTCCGTCGTCGAGCACCTGCAGCAGCACGTTGAAGACGTCCGAATGCGCCTTCTCGACCTCGTCGAACAGCACCACCTGATAGGGGCGGCGGCGCACGGCTTCGGTCAGCACCCCGCCCTCTTCGTAGCCGACATAGCCCGGAGGCGCGCCGATCAGGCGGGCGACGGCGTGCTTCTCCATGAACTCGCTCATATCGATCCGCACCATCGCGCTGTCATCGTCGAACAGGAACCCGGCGAGCGCCTTGGTCAGCTCGGTCTTGCCCACACCAGTGGGGCCGAGGAACAGGAACGAGCCCAAGGGCCGCCCCGGATCCTGCAATCCGGCGCGCGCACGGCGCACCGCCTTCGACACGGCCTCGATGGCCTGCGACTGGCCGATGACGCGCTTGCCGAGAATTTGCTCCATCTGGAGCAGCTTCTCGCGCTCGCCTTCCATCATCTTGTCGACCGGAACGCCGGTCCAACGGCTGACCACGCCGGCGATGTCTCCCTCGGTCACCTCCTCGCGCAGCATCGCGTTGGCGGCCTGGCCCTGCGCTTCAGAGAGCTGCTTTTCGAGCTCGGGAATCCGCCCGTAAGACAGCTCACCCGCCTTCGCCAGGTCACCCTCGCGTTGGGCCTGCTCCAGCTCAAGACGCGCTGCGTCGAGCGCTTCCTTGATCTTGCCTTCCGCCGCGATCTTGTCGCGCTCGTTCTGCCAGCGGGTCGTGAGTTCGGCCGATTGCTGTTCGAGATTGGCAAGGTCTTCGCGCAGCGTGACCAGCCGGTCCTTGGAGTTCTGGTCGGTCTCCTTTTGGAGCGCCTGCTCTTCGATCTTGAGCTGGATGATCTTGCGGTCGAGCGCTTCGATCTCCTCGGGCTTGCTCTCCACCTCCATGCGGATGCGGCTCGCGGCCTCGTCCATCAGGTCGATCGCCTTGTCGGGGAGGAAGCGGTTCTGGATGTAGCGGTCCGACAGCTTCGCCGCCGCCACAATGGCGCCGTCGGTGATGCGCACGCCGTGATGCAGTTCGTACTTGTCCTTGATGCCGCGCAGGATCGAGATCGTGTCCTCGACGGTCGGCTCGGCAATGAACACCGGCTGGAACCGCCGCTGTAATGCGGGGTCCTTCTCGACGTATTTCTGGTATTCATCGAGCGTGGTCGCGCCGATGCAGTGAAGCTCGCCACGCGACAGGGCGGGCTTGAGCAGGTTCGAGGCATCCATCGAGCCTTCCGAAGCTCCAGCCCCGATCAGGGTGTGCATCTCGTCGATGAACAGGATGATCTGCCCCTCGGCATGCTTGACCTCGTCGAGCACGGACTTGAGCCGTTCCTCGAACTCGCCGCGATACTTCGCGCCCGCGATCAGCGCGCCCATGTCGAGCGACATAAGCGTGCGGCCCTTGAGGCTGTCGGGCACGTCGCCATTGGCGATCCGCAGCGCGAGGCCTTCGGCAATCGCGGTCTTGCCGGTGCCGGGCTCGCCGATCAGGGCAGGGTTGTTCTTGGTGCGGCGGGCGAGGATCTGGATGGTGCGGCGGATTTCCTCGTCGCGGCCGATTACCGGGTCGAGCTTGCCCTCGCGCGCGGCCTTGGTGAGGTCGCGGGCGAATTTCTCCATCGCGTCATAGGTGCTTTCGGCCCCCGCGCTGTCCGCGCGCTTGCCGCCGCGCAGCTGTTCGATGGCGGTGTTGAGCGACTGCGGCGTGACCCCCGCGGCCTTCATCGCCTCGCCAGCGGCGCCTTGCGACATAGCCAGCGCGGTGAGCATCCGCTCGACCGTCACGTAGCTGTCGCCCGCCTTGTCGGCGAGTTGTTCGGCTTGGTCGAGCAGGCGCAC
>JAIEOM010000052.1 GCA_019750455.1 Sphingomonadales bacterium
CATGAAGATGCCCGCGAAGATCACGACCCACGCAAGCGCCATCTTGACCAGCTGGCCCCAGCCAAGCCGGTGGGATGCCAATGCGCTCATGGCGAGACCGAGCCATGCCACGGTCGTGACGAGCGGCAAGACCAGTTCAGGGTTCACGCCACCATCTCCAGACCGTCAAAGCCCACCGTGACGAAATCTGGCACCTCATTGCACAGGCTGCGATAATCCATGCTCTTGTCGAGATGGCTGAGCACGACCCGCCCGGCGAGCGTCCGCTCGCCGAGTTCGATCACCATGCCAAGATGCGCGTGCGTTGGGTGCGGCTCGCGACGAAGGCAATCAGTGACCAGAATGTCGACCTTGTAGAACAGATCGATCATTTCATCCGAAATCGCACTAAAATCCGTGGCATAGCCGATGCTTTTGCCATCAGCTTCAAAGCGATAGGCGGTAGTCTCGCCCGGACCATGCGCCATCTGGCACCAGTCGACCCCAAAACCCGCGATCATCCGCAGCCTGTCGAGCGTGTCGATGGTGCAGATTGTGGGATAGCCCTCCTGCCCGGCAAACACATAGCCGAAGCGTTGGCGCAGCCTGCGTACCGTTTCGGTCGATGCGAAACCCGGGATCGGTCCGGCGCGTCCGTAGCGCAGCACGCGCAGATCATCGATGCCGTGGCAGTGATCGGCATGGTCATGGGTCCAGAACACCGCGTCGATATGTCCGACACGGTTTGCGAGTAGCTGGGCACGACAATCGGACGATGTATCGACCAGCAATCGCCGCCCTTCGTCGCTTTCGACCATGATCGACACCCGCGTGCGCCGGTTGCGCGGTTCTTCGGGATCGCAGTCGCCCCAGTCGCCGGTCCCGTCCGGCCCGCCCAGTCGCGGCACCCCGGTGGAGGTGCCCGAGCCGAGCATAACCAGCTTCACAGCGCCGCCTTGCTGAAAAGGTTGAAAAAATTGGTCGTCGTTACCTGCTTGAGGTGTTCCACATCCGTTCCCCTGAGCCCCGCCACGAAGGCAGCGGTGTCGGAGACGTAGGCTGGTTCGCACACCCTGCCCCGATGCGGCACCGGAGCAAGGAAAGGGCTGTCGGTCTCGACCAGCAGCCTGTCCTCGGGAATGGCCTTCGCGACCTCCTGCAAATCCCTAGCATTCTTGAAAGTGACGATCCCGGACAGCGAGATGCTCAGGCCGAGCGCCAGCACCTTCTCGGCAAAGTCTGCCGAAGCGGTGAAGCAGTGGATCAGTGCGGGGAAGGCCCCCTTCCCCATCTCCTCGGCGAGGATTGCGTGGGTGTTGTCCTCGGCATCGCGAGTGTGGATGATCAGCGGCAGCTGAGTCTCGCGCGCGACATCGATATGCATGCGGAACAGCGACTTCTGCGCCTCTCTGTCCGACTTGTCGTAATAGTAATCGAGCCCCGTTTCGCCGATAGCGATCACTTTCGGGTGCCCGGTCGCCTCCAGCAGAGCGGCGCGGCCGAGATCCTGGTGGGCGTCAGCCTCGTGCGGGTGGATGCCGACGCTGGCGAAGACATCCGGTTCGCGCGCGGCGGTGCCCACGACCTGATCCCATTCTGACTGGCGGGTCGAGATGTTGAGGAAGGCCCCCACCCCCGCCGCCCGCGCGCGTTCCAGCACCCCCTCGCGGTCCTCGACGAGGCCTTTGTATTCGAGGTGGCAGTGGCTATCGACCAGCATCACTCGGCCCCGGCAGGAAGCTCAAGCCGCGGGAACAGCGGCGTCGGCGGGGCTACGGTGAAGCCTTCGGCGACAAGGCGGGTGAACCATGCGGTGTCGGCAAGCGCGCTGTAACCACGTTCGCCCTCAGGGATTCCGAGCTGGTCGAGCAGCGCAGCCGCCTTTTCCGGCACGACAGGCTGGATTGCGATCGCGAGGTCACGCAGCGCCATGAACAGCGTTTGCAGCACGGCCTTCATCCGCTCCGGGTCAGTCTTCTTCAGCGTCCAAGGTGCCTGTTCGTCGACATACTGGTTGCAAGCATAAACCGCGCGCATCCACGCCTCGATCCCGGTCGAGAAAGACAGCTCGTTGAAGTCACGCGGAAGTTCGGTCTCACACGCTGTCCGCACGCTTGCGAGCAAGGTAGCGTCAGCCTCGGCCTGTTCGAAGGCGTCCAGTTGCCCATCCATGTTCTTGGCGATCATCGAAAGGGTGCGTTGGGCGAGGTTGCCGAAGCTGTTCGCCAGCTCGGCATTGGCCCTTAGAACAATGGCTTCCGGCGAATAGCTACCGTCTTGCCCGAAGGCGACCTCGCGCAGCAGGAAGTACCGCAACGCGTCCACACCGAACTGTTCGGCCAGCGCCAGCGGATCGGTGACGTTGCCGAGCGACTTCGATTCCTTCTGCCCGCGGTTGAGCAGGAAGCCGTGACCGAACACCTTCTTGGGCAGCGGCAGGTTCGCGCTCATCAGGAAGGCGGGCCAGTAGATCGTGTGGAAGCGGACGATGTCTTTGCCGATCAGGTGCAGGCTGGCTGGCCAGAATTCGCCCATATCGTCGGGATAACCGAGGCCCGTCAGATAGTTGGTGAGCGCATCGACCCACACATACATGACATGCCCGTCGCTGCCCGGGACCTTCACCCCCCAGTCGAACGAAGTGCGACTGACCGAGAGATCGCGCAGGCCCTGTTCGATGAAGGCGATCATCTCGTTGCGACGGCTTGCCGGTTCAAGGAAGCCGGGACGCTTCAGCAATTCAAGCAGTTGGCCTTCATACTTGGAAAGCCGGAAGAACCAGCTCTCCTCGACGGTCCATTCCACCGGAGTGCCTTGCGGGGAGAGTTTCGCCCCCCCTTCCCCTTCCACCAGCTCGCTCTCGTCGTAATAGGCTTCGTCGCGGACCGAGTACCAGCCCTCATAGCGATCAAGATAGAGATCGCCTGCCGCCTCCATCGCCTGCCAGATGGCCTGGCTGGCGCGGTGGTGATCGGGTTCGGACGTGCGGATGAAACGGTCATAGGAGACGTTCAGAGCATCGCACATCTGGCGGAAATAGCCGGACATTTCGTCAGCCAGATCACGCGGGGTGCGCCCCTGTTCTTCGGCCTTGCGGGCCATCTTCAAACCGTGCTCGTCGGTGCCGGTCTGGAACCTGACAAGGCGGCCCTGAAGACGCTGGAACCGCGCGATAACGTCGGCAGCGATCGCCTCGTAGGCGTGGCCGATATGGGGCTTCCCGTTGGGGTAGCTGATCGCGGTGGTGATGTAGAACGGAGTGGTGTCAGCCATGGGCCGGTTCGCTAGCGGGGGCGGCGGCGACAAGCAAGCTGCCGATCTCGAAGGGGAGCATGGCGGGATCGAAATTGGCCGTGGGTGCCTCGGCAGCGAGGGCGACGAGCGCGGCATGGGTCTCGATCAGCGCGGCGCGGCGGACCGGATCATCGGCGGCGCGCGCGGCGCGGGCGGCGAGGGATTGGGCAAGGTCGAACACCGCCTGCATCCGGTCGCGGTCTGCGCGCGGGCCGATCAGCCGGGCGAGTTCCCCGCGCCCTGTCATCCCGATGTCGCCGCCAGCCAGCAGCCCCGACACCACCCGGGCAATCGGTGCGAGGTCCTGTTCGGCAAAGCGCACTGCCGCGCCGAATGAACCTTCGGCCGCGGCGATTGCCTGCGCATCGGAGGGCAGCCCGGCCTCGTGCAGCATGGTGCCAAGCTGGCTGTCGGTCAGCACGGGAAAGCGCAGCGTCCGGCAGCGCGAGCGGATCGTCGGCAGCAGGCGAGCCGGACGATGGGTGACAAGCAGGAAGAAGGTGCCCGCCGGGGGCTCTTCGAGGCTTTTGAGCAGCGCGTTGGCGGCGGCTTTTTCCATATCGTCCGCCGGGTCGATGATAATCGCCCGCCGGCTCCCAAGAGTCGGCCGTGTGATCAACCGGCGCTGCATCGCCCTGATCTGCTTGATGCGGATTGAGCGGGCGAGCTCGAAAGGCTTGCCATCGGCGGCAGCGCGCTCGGCCTTGTCGTCCTTGGGGCCGTAGGTGAGCGTGATGATATCGGGGTGATCGCCCATCGGTTGCGGAACGCCCGGTTCAGCCACCAGCTCGCGGGCCGCAGCCATCGCGAAGTCGCGCTTGCCGAGGCCCGCCTTGCCCGCCAGCAACCAGCCGTGATGCATCCGTGCGCCCGCGAGGGCATCGCGCCAGGCACGCCACGCTTCGGCATGGTTGGGCCAGTCGGTCATGGCAGGAGATCCCCGAGCGCGGCGAGAATTCGGGCGTGGACCGCGTCCGGCGTGCCGACTGCGTCGATACGGGCAAAGCCTTGCGGGTCCGCTTCGGCCAGCGCGCGGAAAGCGGCGCCGACAGCGCGGTGATATTCGGTCGGTCGGCCCTCGATGGCGTCAGCCTCGGCCCCGCGTGCAGCAAGTCGCTGGCCCAGAGCAGCCTCGTCTGCCTCGAGCAGGATGACGCGGTCCGGGCGCAAGCCGTCGCTGCCGAAGGCGTGGAGCGCGGTGATCGCAGCGTCGCCAAGGCCTCCTGCTCCGCCCTGATAGGCGCGGCTCGAATCCACGAACCTGTCGCAGATCACCCAGTCGCCGCGTGCGAGGGCCGGGCGGATCAGGTGGGCCACGTGATCGGAGCGCGCGGCGGCGAACAGCAAGGCCTCGGCTTGCGGCGGCCAGCTGTCTTCCGGAGGGCTGAGCAGCAGATTGCGGATCGCTTCGGCCCCCGGCGTGCCCCCTGGCTCGCGGGTGAGGATGACCGACAGCCCTCGCGCCCGCAGCGCCTCAGCCAGCATGCGGCCTTGCGTGGACTTTCCCGCTCCCTCCCCGCCCTCGAAGGCGATGAAACAGCCCCGCTGGCTCTTCACGAGAACACGCTCGCGATAGCGTTGATGATCCGGTCGATCGGGCCTGCCGTGCCGACGCTCTCGGCTGCGTAGAGCGGAATGCGGGCTGGAGCGATGCCCTCGGCGGTCACTTCCAGCACGGCCACCTCCTGCCCTGCCCTGATCGGCGCGCGGAGCGGCCCTTCGTAGCGTATCGTGGCGACGAGCTTGCTTTCGCTGCCCCGCGGCAGATTGATCGCCACCGCCCCGGCAGCCTTCAGTGGAAGCGCGCGCGCATCACCATCCTGCACCCGCGCCTCGCCCACCACTGCGCCCGGTTCAAAGAGACGCCGCCGGTCAAAGGCGGAAAAACCCCATTCGACATAGGCCCGTGCAAGCTTCGCGCGCAGGCGCCCGTTGTCGACTCCGGCCAGCACCAGCACCAGCCGCTGGCCGTTGCGCCGCGCAGTGCCCAGGTAGGAAAAGCCCGCCTCGTTAGTGAAGCCGGTCTTGATCCCGTCAGCACCGGCGACCTTGCCGATCATCGGGTCGTGATTGACCTGCGCGATCCCTTTGTAATCGAAGCCAGCACGGCCGATGTAATAGCCGAACTTGTCGGGGTGCCGCGTGATCAGGGCCCTCGCAAGCGTCACCAGATCATTGGCGGTCGTGAAGGTGCGCCCTTCGTCAGGCCAACCATTGGGGCTTTCGAAATGGCTGCCGGTCATGCCGAGGCCGAGCGCGGCGCTGTTCATCATGGCAGTCCACGCCGCGAGCGATCCCGCCTGACCTTCGGCCAGCACCGCCGAGCCATCATTGGCCGAGACATTGGCAATGCCGAGCAGCAGGTCATCGACGCGCACCGCCTCGCCCATGTCGAGGAACATGGTCGACCCCTTGCGCCGCCATTCGCTGGCGACGGCGGGACTCATCACGAAGACCTGCGCCGGATCGAGCTTGCGATCCGCGATCAGTTCGAAAGCTAGGTAGAGCGTCATCACCTTGGTCACCGACGCGGGCATGAAGCGCGCATCGGGACGGCGGGCGTGGAGCACCTGACCGCTCCCGAGATCGACCAGCAGCGCAACCGGCGCTTCGGCAGCGGTGGGCACTGCGGGCAGCACCGCGGCGGGAGCGGGGATGGCATGTGCGGGCGCTGCGAAAGTGGCGGTCAGGCCAGCAAGCAGCGAAAGGGCGAAACGGGAAAATCGGGGGGACATCACGTGCGCGGCTATATCCGCCCCCTTGCCGCTTGGCGAGGCGGGGCGGCTCCTCAGTTCACGATTTCGTCAGCCAGCAGTCCGACGCTCAGGGCATAGTAGCTGGAGCAGTTGTATTCGAGAATCGCGCGGTAGTTGCCTGTCAGCAGCCACGCAGGGGCACCGGGGCCATCGGGCTGGAAGAAGGCGACCATCGTGTCTTCCGCCAATGGGCGCAGCGGCTCGACACCCGCCGCACGCCACTCGGCCACGGTCATCCAGCGGCTGAGCCTCTCGTGAACGCGCGGGCACACAGGCGAGACGAGGCGGGTGCGGTAGGCCGAGGCATCGAATCCCGCCGACACCGCGGCACGCACGCCCCATGTCTGGCCAGGACGCCATCCCGCATCGCGGAAGTAGTTGGCGATCGAGGCGAAGGTATCGGCCCGGTTGGTGAAGATGTCGGCGCGCCCATCTCCGTCCCCGTCAGTTGCGAGGCGCAGATAGACGCTGGGCAGGAACTGCGGGTTGCCGAAAGCCCCGGCATAGGATCCGACCAGCTGCGAGCGGTCATAGCCCTTGTCTGCAATCTTCATCAGTGCGACGAACTCGCCGGCGAAGAGCTCGCGGCGGCGGCCCTCCCACGCGAGGGTGGCAAGACTGCGGGCCAGATCGAAGTCGCCCTTCACTCGTCCATAGCTGGTCTCGTGCCCGAAGATGGCGAGAATGATCGGCGCAGGCACGCCGTAACGCGCCTCGATCTGGCTGAGTGTGTCGCGGTGCTGGAC
Organism: Sphingomonadales bacterium; assembly: GCA_019750455.1. Lineage (GTDB taxonomy): Bacteria > Pseudomonadota > Alphaproteobacteria > Sphingomonadales > Sphingomonadaceae > Erythrobacter. The sequence continues at coordinate 6,776 of JAIEOM010000052.1, forward strand.
GTAGACCGCCCTGCCCCCGCCGATCCGCGCGGCATCAACATGGGTGGCGATATAGGCCGACATCGGCGGATAGCCCCGCGATGTAGCGCTCCCGGGCTGGTTGTTGTCGAGCGCGATCACCCGAGGATTGGGGGTCAGCCCGGCTGTCATGCGCGTAATGGTGTCCTCGCGCACTCCCTCCGCCCGGGCGCGGGCCTTGAGCAGTTCGAGGTAGGCATCGAACGGAATGCCATCGGCGCTGGCCTGCGCGGTCGCCGGAGCCGACGCAGGCATCGCGCCAAGTGTGGCAAGCGCGGCAACGGCCAGAGCGGCAGCAGGGAGCAGGCGGGGAATCATCTGGCTAGGGATGTCACACCTTGGATGAATTCCCAACAACCGAACGGGGATGACTCACAGGCGAACACTGGCTAGGGGGCATTTCAAGGACAGGTGGCCGAGTGGTTTAAGGCAGCGGTCTTGAAAACCGCCGTAGGTGCAAGCCTACCGTGGGTTCGAATCCCACCCTGTCCGCCAGCACCCCCTGGCGCTCTGCAAATGCCCCGATGGTCGCGAGCACGTGAACACCTGACGGCAGAGCGTGCGGACCTGTCACCCACCTGCCTTCGACGTTCGGTGACTACAGCGCCCCCACCGGCATGGCTGCGGCGCTGACTGCCGCTTGGATTGCCGCTCGTTCGGCGGGCGAAAGATCGGGGTGCCAGATATCGAAGATGAAGATCACGCGGAGGCGATCAGTCTCGTTCTTCGCTTCATGCTCGATGGTGTCATCGAACACCCATGCCTGACCTTCGGCAAAGTCGCGTGTGTCGGCCCCAACCCGGAACCAGCAGCGGTCCGGCACGATCAGCGGCAGGTGGCAAAGCAGGCGGAAATTGGCGACACCGACATGCGGCGGGATATGCGTGCGCGGGGCCAGCAGCGAGAACATCGCATTGGCCGCGCAGCCGGCGATCTGCGGCTGCTCCATCCGTGCTAGGAAACCCGTTGTCTCCGGGCAATGCGCGGCATTGGCGGCGACCGTGACGCCCCGCTCGATCAGGTGGATCGCCGTCCAGTCACGGTTGTGATTGAGTTCGCGCCACTGGGCGAGCGGCTCGCTGTCCGCATACTTGACGTAAGGCACCAGCGCCGCATCGGGGGCGTTGGCGACCGCGTTCATTTCGGCACGGATCGTGGGTGTCAGTGATTCCAGCTCCGCCAGCCACGGGAAGCCGGTGCGATGATGGAACTCGGCCTCGCGCAAACCCGGCCATGCGAAATGCGTCGGTTCGGAGTGATAGGGGCGCGTGGTGCGCGCGATGTTGCTGGCAAAGCGTTCGGCGCGGGTGCGTTCGGCAGGGGTCAGATCCGCCCCGCTCGCCTCCACCGCTTCGCCCAGCCGGGTGGTTATCGACTGCTGGTGCGCCGCCCACATCGCCTGTCCGTGGGCGATAATCCGCTGGAACATCGGCGGCAGCGGATCGGGCCGCGGCTGTGCGAGGGCCCGTCCATAGGCCTCGCCCGCCTCCGGGTGGCTGGCCGAATCCAGCAGATGAGCGCGCATCAGCAGGTTGACGAAATCGAGCGGTGCCAGCGCCAGTGCCCGGTCAATCGCTTCGATCGCCAGCAGCGGCGCGCCCCCCATTTTGCGGACCGTGGCGAGCCGCTGCCAGAAATCGGGTGCCTGAGGATCGCGCCGCGCGGCGTCTTCGAGGATGCTGCGCGCCTCGGCGAGTCGCCCCTCGCCCAGCGCGCGGTCGGCTGCTGCAATGCGGTCGGCAAGATCGGGCGCGAGGACAGTCACGCCCACAACTCTGACCTATGTTAGAAACCTATGCAAGGCACCGTATCAGGCCCTTGCGGTCACCAACCACGCCTTGCAGCCGAGCATCACGCCTTCGCCTGCGCGATGGTGGCGGGCAAAAAGCGCAGTCAGATCGGCACGCGCCGCCGCCAGCACCGTCCCGCCCTGTTCGGCAAGGATGCGTCCTGCCGCCATCGAGGCGAGAACAAAGTTAGTGGCCTCTTCCGGCGTCGCACCGGGGCCGCCGACCGCTTGCTCTCCCTGATAGGCTACCACATCCATTCCGGCGAACCCTGATGCGGCAAGGATCTCCTCAAGGTAGCCGAGATCCTCGAAGGCAAAGGGACCGGGTGCGCGGGGCACGGCGGGGGGCACTTCGACATGCGCGCGGACCACGCCCATCACCTCCATCATCCACGCATTGTCGCGAGGATGCGCCCACACAGCGAGGTCAATCCGAGCGCCGGACTTGAGCATCGTGCGCAGGTTGACGAAGGCGGGCACGGGCTCGGCAAAGAACATCGAGCCGAAGCGCGAGAACAGCCGGTCGAACGGCTGCTCTGCCAGCTGCGCAGTGGCGGCGTCCGCGCAGACGAAGCGGGCGGCGCTGCCGGCATCGGCAGCACGCTGCCTTGCCCGTCCGATCAGCATCGGCGCGATATCGAGCCCGAGCGCGGTGCCCTGCGGCCCGACCCCCTCGGCAATCGCCAAGGTCGTCGCCCCGCCCCCGCAGCCGAGGTCCAGCACCCTTTCGCCGGGCTGGTAATCGGCACGTGCCAGCAGGGCGGCACCGATGGGGGCGATCATCCCTTCGAAGCGGTCGAGGCTGGCGAGCCAGCGTTCGCCCATCTCGCCGGCCCAATCCTCGCCCTTGAGCGCCTCGGGTGCGGGCCCGCCCATCAGAAGTGCAGCGCCCGGCCGTAAGCGTCGAGCACGCTCTCGTGCATCATCTCGGAGAGCGTCGGGTGCGGGAAGACGGTCTGCATCAGTTCTGCCTCGGTGGTCTCCAGCGTCTTGCCGACGGTGTAGCCCTGGATCAGCTCCGTCACTTCCGCGCCGACCATGTGCGCGCCGAGCAGCTCGCCAGTCTTCGCGTCGAACACGGTCTTGATGAAGCCCTCGGCCTCGCCCAGCGCGATAGCCTTGCCGTTGCCGATGAAGGGGAAGTTGCCGACGCGGACTTCATAACCCGCCTCCTTGGCCTTGGCTTCCGTGAAGCCGACGCTGGCGATCTGCGGATGGCAATAGGTGCAGCCCGGGATGTTGTTGCGGTTGAGCGGGTGCGGGTGGACCTCGGTGTTGCCGAGTTCCTTGGCGATGGCCTCGGCGCAGGTCACGCCCTCATGGCTCGCCTTGTGTGCCAGCCACGGCCCCGGGGTGCAGTCACCGATGGCCCACAGGCCCTTCGACTTGGTGCGGCCATAGGGGTCGATCTGGATGAAGCCGCGGTCCATCTCGGCCAGGTCTTCCAGCCCGATATTTTCGGTGTTGGGGACGATGCCGATGGCGACGATCACATGGCTGAAATCGCTTGTCGCGCTCTTGCCCGCCTTGTCCTTGATGGTGGCGGTGATGCCCGTGTCAGTGACCTTGATCGCCTCCACCCCGGCACCGGTCATGATGCTAATGCCCTGCTTCTTGAGGCTCTTTTCTAGGAAGGTCGAGACGTCCGCGTCCTCCACCGGCACGATCCGGTCGAGCATCTCCACCACGGTAACTTCGCTGCCGAGGTCATTGTAGAAGCTGGCAAACTCGATCCCGATCGCACCCGATCCGATGACCAGCAGCTTGGTCGGAAGTTCGGTGGGCGTCATCGCATGGCGATAGGTCCACACGCGCTTGCCGTCAGCCGGAGCGAATGGCAGATCGCGGGCGCGGGCGCCGGTGGCGACGATGATGTGCTTGGCGGTGAGGGCTTCCTCGCCCTTGTCGCTCTTCACCGTGAGGCTGGTCGCGCCGGTCAGTGTGCCGGTGCCCATGTGGACGGTGATCTTGTTCTTCTTCATCAGGTGACCGATGCCCTGATTGAGCTGCTTGGCCACCCCGCGGCTGCGCTTGACGATGGCGGCAAGGTCCGCCTCGATACCCGTTGCGACGAGGCCGTAATCGCCCGCGTGCTGCATGTAGTGGAAGATTTCGGCCGAACGCAGCATCGCCTTGGTTGGGATGCAGCCCCAGTTGAGGCAGATGCCGCCGAGGTTCTCGCGCTCCACGATGGCGGTCTTGAGCCCGAGCTGCGCGCAGCGGATCGCCGCAACATAGCCGCCGGGGCCGGAGCCGAGCACGATCACGTCATAGGAAGTCGACATTTCTTTCAGCCTTCAGGTCTTGGGGGAACACTGTTGGGAAGTTTACGAGGGTTACAGCGTGTCACTTTCCCAACATCATTTTTATTGATCCAATTCAGGTGGTTCGGCGAGAAACGCCGGGGGTGACACAAAAAAGTTTCCGGCGCGCGGTGCGGTAAAGGTGGGCGGATCGGGCACCATCGGCAGATACACGCTGCGTGTGCGGTAGGAAAACCATCACGCTGCCTGCGCGACCGCGCGAGGGCGGCCATCCTCGTCCAGCAATACGAACTTGAAGGTGCCCTGGGCGACCTTGATCGTGGCCTCTCCGTTGCGCTCGCGCGCGATGGCTTCGGCGGCGATGGTCAATGAGGTGGTGCCGGTGGAGAGAACGTCGCAATAGACCGAGAGTTCATCCCCTACCGCCATCGCCCCAGGAAAGGCAAAGTCGGTCGCGGAGACGACCACGGCCTTGCCCTGCCCCACGCGGCTCGCGAGGCTTCCCGCACCCAGCGCCATCTGCGCCATCAGCCACCCGCCGAACACCCCGCCATAGGGATTGGTGTCGGCGGGCATGGCGGTGACGCGGATCTGGGGGGAGCGGTCAGTGATTTCGTTCACCATTTGGAACTTATGGCGCGTTCGAACTTGCAATCGGGAAGTATTCGAATTCCCAAACGGCTTTCGATCTCGCGCTGCCTCGTTCTATCCGCGGTGTCTCCGTGTTGTCTAAGCATATTAATCCTTGCACGGACGAAGCTCCTGCTGTCCTCAGGAATACCTGCGGCGCGCGTCGCGCAGCGAATATTCTCAGCCAGTGATCGGTCGGCCTTTTTCTCTGGAGAAGATTGCCATTTCCACTGGGGCAGCATGCAAAAGCCAAGAAGAAGGAACGGGATCAAGTCAAATCCATTCAGTGCCACATTTGCCCCCTTCCCGCCCGAAACAAAGATAAAGGCGGCGAAGACAGCGAAAGCAACCGCGAGCGCGATCGGTACGGTCGGATTGCTAGCGCTTCCTCCCGAAAGGCTCTTGTCCAAATAAACGAAAGCTACCGCGGCCGCCGCGAGGATCAGCAAACCCAAGATCGAACCTATCATTCTCATCTTGATGAGCCGACTTCCCTTGGCCTCACACCACCAGCCCCATCGGGTTCTCGACGAGGTTCTTCAGCGCCTCCATCAGCTGTGCGCCGTCTGCGCCATCAATCGCGCGGTGATCGAAGCTGCCGGTGGCGCTCATCACGGTTGCCGCGACGATCTGGCCGTCCTCGACCCACGGGCGCTGCTCGCCAGCGCCGACTGCGAGGATCATCGCCTGGGGCGGGTTGATCACCGCGTCGAACTGCTTGGTGCCGAACATCCCGAGGTTGGACAGGCTCGCCGTGCCGCCCTGGAATTCGTGCGGCTGAAGCTTGCCGTCCTTGGCCTTGTTCGCGAGCGCCTTCATCTCGGTGCTGATTTCTGAAAGGCCCTTGCGGCCCGCGTCGCGGATGATCGGGGTGATCAGGCCCGAAGGCGCGGCCACCGCCACCGAGATATCCTGCCGGGTGAATTGCAGCAGCGTATCGCCCTGGAAGCTGACGTTGCACTTGGGCACGCGCTGGAGCGCGCGGGCGAGCGCCTTGATCAGCAGATCATTGACCGAGAGCTTCACGCCATCCGCTTCAAGCGACTTGTTCAGCTCGCCGCGCAGCTTCAGCAGTGCATCAAGCCGGATATCGACCGTGAGGTAGATGTGCGGGATGGTCTGCTTGGCCTCGGTGAGGCGGCGGGCAATGACCTTGCGGACATTGTTGAGCTTCTGCAACTCGTAAGGCGCATCGAGGTCGCCGCCGAGGCTGGGGATGGCCACAGGTGCGGGCGCTGCGGCGGGAGCCGGGGCGCTTGCTGCCTGGGCGGGTGCCGCAGCAGCCGCAGGCGCGGCGGCGGGTGTGAAATTCTCGACATCGTCCTTGACGATCCGACCGTTCGGGCCGGTCCCCTTGACCTGCGCGAGGTCTATGCCCTTGTCTGCCGCGATCCGCTTGGCGAGCGGCGAGGCAACGATGCGTTCGCCCGATGCGGCGGGAGGCGACGCGGGAGCCGGAGTGGGCGTTGGCGCCGGAACGGCAGGCGTGCCGCCGCTCTTGGCGATCAAGGCCTCGACATCTTCCTTGGTGATCTTGCCCTTGGGGCCAGTGCCCGTGATCCCGGCAAGGTCGACGCCGTTCAGTTCGGCCAGCTTGCGCGCGGTCGGGGTGGCGGCAGGGCCATCTGCCGCAGGAGCCTCTTCAGCGGGTGCCGAAGCCGGAGCCGGAGCGGGTGCCGCATCCTCGCCCTCGACCGCGAGCCGCGCGATCACGGCGCCGACCTTCACGCCTTCCGTGCCTTCCTCGATCAGGATTTCGGCGATCACGCCTTCATCGACCGCTTCGAACTCCATCGTCGCCTTGTCGGTTTCGATCTCGGCCATCACATCGCCCGAGGAAACCGTATCCCCGACCTTCACCAGCCACTTGGCCAGCGTGCCCTCTTCCATGGTGGGCGACAGAGCCGGCATCTTGATGTCGAGGGCCATGATCCAGTGATACTCCCGTAATCGATCCTTGGCCTGTCTCTGGCCAATTCCCTAGCGTCGGGCAAGGCCTCGAATCGGCTAGGATTGGTCGGGACTTGCCATTCCATACGAATGCATTGATACCCCGCACCTCAACGGGGCCGACACGATGCGCACATTTCTGGTCATCATCGACGAGAGCGAGGAGGCCACCGCCGCCCTGCGCTATGCCGCGCGCCGGGCCGTCGCGGTGGGCGGCGCTGTGCATCTTCTAGCGCTGGTGCCGCAGCAGAATTTTTCCGCATTCGGCGCGGTGCAGGCCACCATCGAGGCCGAGGCGCGCGACCGAGCCGAGATGCTGGCGCATGGCGTTGCCGGCAATCTCCTCGCGGAAAGCGGCATCATGCCGACCATTTCGGTCAAGATCGGGTCGGGTCAGAAGATCGTCAGCGAATTCCTGGCCGACCATCCCGAGGTCGGCGCGCTGGTGCTGGGGGCAGCCAAAGGCGCCGCGCCCGGGCCGCTGGTGACGCATTTCTCGGCTGCGGCCGGATCGCTGCCCTGCCCGCTCTACATCATCCCCGCCGATTACGACGAGACCAAGAGCGATCACGGCGCCTAGCGCGCGCTACGTCTTGCGGCCCTGATGGCGGATGTTGCCGGGGCGCCCGCGCTTGCCGACCATGAACTTGCCCGCCTTTTTCGGCGGTCCGCCGGGTCCATTGCGCCGGTCGTGCGGCCTGGTGCCGCGCGGTTCGATGCGGCCCATATCGGCATCGGGAAGCACGAACTTGAGCGCCCCGGTGAGCGGATTGGCCTCCGCAAGCTTCAGCTTCAGCCGGTCGCCGCTGGCATAGGTCGTGCCGCTGTCGCTGCCGACCAGCGCCTGCGCGGCCTCGTCATGGCGGAAGTATTCGCCGCCCAGCGTCGAGATCGGCACTAGCCCGTCACCGCCCAGCCCGACGATGGTGGCGAAGAAGCCGAAGGCCTGCACGCCGGTGATGCGGGTGTCGAACACCTCGCCCACCCGGGCAGACAGCCATGCGGCGACATAGCGGTCGATCGTGTCACGTTCGGCCTCCATCGCGCGCCGCTCGGTCTGGCTGATCGCGTCGGAGACCTGTTGCAGGCTTGCCCTGTCGCGGTCCGACAGACCGGAGGTGGCGGGGATCGATCCGGGCGGGGCGGGTTGTTCGAGCTTGTAAGCATCCACCAGTGCGCGGTGCACCAGTAGGTCCGAATAACGGCGGATCGGCGAAGTGAAGTGGGCGTAGGAGCCGAGGCTCAATCCGAAGTGCCCCGCATTCGCCGGCCCGTAATAGGCCTGCGTCTGGCTGCGCAGCACCGCCTCCATCACCAGCGCCTTTTCCGCCTCGTCCGAAATGTCCTTGAGCATCCGGTTGAACAGGCCGGGCGTCACCACCTGCCCGAGCGCCAGCTTCTTTCCCATCGTGGCGAGGTAATCGCGCAGGGCAATCAGCTTCTCGCGGCTCGGCGGCTCGTGGATGCGGTAGACCACCGGCGCGGTCTTGGCCTCGAGCGCCTTGGCCGCCGCGACATTGGCGGCGATCATGAAATCCTCAACCACGCGGTGCGCATCGAGCCGTTCGCGGATGGCGATTTCGGCAATCCGGCCCTTTTCGTCGAGCACCACGCGGCGTTCTGGCAATTCCAGTTCGAGCGGATCGCGGGCCTGCCGTGCATCGGCGAGTGCTTTCCACGCCGCCCACAGGTTGGCGAGATATTCGGGCGGGTTGCCGCCATCGACTGCGGCTTGCGCATCCTCGTAGGCAATGTTGTGCGCGATCCGCACCAGCGCGCGGGTGAAGCGGAAACTGCTCACCTTCCCATCGGCATTGATGTGCAGGTGGCAGGCCATTGCCGCGCGGTCTTCGCCCTCTTTCAGAGAGCAAACGTCGGCCGAAAGCACTTCGGGCATCATCGGCACCACGCGGTCGGGGAAGTAAACCGAGTTGCCGCGCTTCCTGGCCTCGCGATCCAGCGCGGAGCCGGGGCGGACGTAGAATGACACATCGGCAATCGCGACCAGCGCGTTGAACCCGCCCTGCCCGTCCGGCTCGGCCCAGATCGCGTCATCGTGATCGCGCGCGTCGGCGGGGTCGATGGCGACAATCGGCAGATGCCGCAGATCCTCACGCGACTTGTCCGACAGCTTGAGCTTTGCCGCGCGCGGAGCTTCCTCCAGCACCTCATCGGGGAAGATGTGCGGGATGCCATGCTTGGCGATGGCGATCATGCTGAACGAACGCGGGGCGAGCGGATCGCCGATCACCTCGACGACCTTCACCCCCGCGCGATCCGAGCGGCCCACGCGTTCGGCGATCACCAGCTGGCCTGCCTCGGCCTCGCCACGGTCAGCGATGGGGGCGGACTGGCGCACGCGCTTGTCTACGGGCGCGAGCCATGCCTTGCCGGTCTTGTCGATCTCGACCACGCCCATCAGGCCTTCGGTGCGCGCCGGAAGCTTCTTCATCGGGATCGCCACCCAGCCCGCGTCAGTCTCCTCGGTGCGGGCAAGGATGCGGTCGCCGCGCTTCAATGCCGGCGGGCGTTTCGCGCCCCGCATCTTGGGCTCGCGCACGATCAGACGCGGGGCATTCCCGGGGGCTTCGGGGTCCCAATTGTCGGGCTCGGCGACCAGATCACCGTCCTCAATGGCGACGATCTTCAGCGTCGTCACCTTGGGCACCCCGCCCATGCGGTGAAAGGCGCTTTTCGAGCCGTCGATCAGCCCTTCTTCGGCCATGTCCTTGAGCAGAGCCTTCAGCTTGATCTTCTCCTGCCCCTTCAGCCCGAAGGCCTTCGCGATCTCGCGCTTGCCGGCGGGAATGTCGGAGGACTGGATGAAGTCGAGCACCTGAGCGGGCGTCGGCATCCCCTGGGTGAGCTTGGGAGGTTTGGGCATGCCTCTCCCCTACCCGATGAATTTCGTCATTGCGAGGAGCCTTTAGGCGACGCGGCAATCCATGGGCGAACCTGTGACCTGCCAGAGGGGGCGATCCATGGATTGCTTCGCTCCGCTCGCAATGACGAGGTTCATTCCTTCGCCACCGGCTCGAAGGCTCCCCCGGGCACGGCGCTAGAGACGGGAGAGCAGAATGTGCCCGCACATGCCGCCACGCCGAACATCCAGTCGTCGCCGCGAAGCTTCTTGACGTGTTTGAATACTCGTCCTTCCGCGACAGCGACGGCGTTGGCGGCCTCGGAGCCATCAATGTAGACCAGCGCGAAGTCCTCGCCCCAAGCGGGCGCATCGGTCGCGCGGGCGACCACCGAGTAGATTTGCGCGCCGGGAACGGCTTTCCAGCTTATCTCGGTGTCCACCCGCACCGCCGCATCCACCGCAACCTTGGGCGGCATCGGCGCGCGGGCGAGCGCGTCGAGGGCGCGCACGTTCAGCTTCGTCACCCCGGCGAGATAGGCGAAGTCCATCTCTTCGATGGTATCGCCATAGAACACCCCGCCCTCGGTGCGCAGGTCCTGGTGCTGGTGGTCGTAATCCTCGACCCCCACGGAAAAGCGGATCGCGGGGTAGCCCTTCTGGAGGAACGGCACCTGATCCCCGCCCCGCCCCATGCGGTCGGTGCGCCAGATCTGGCGGACTTGCAGCCCGTCAGGGTGCTTCTCCGCCAGCCCTGCCACCCAGCGCGACAGGTTGCGCGAGGGCGTGTCGTTCTCGCCGCCGAACCGTGTCTGCGCGGCGCGCAAGCGGTCGGTGAGGTCGGCGCGCGGGCCTTCGGAAAAGACGCGCACGATCTTCGGCTCGCAATAGCCGTCCGCGCCGCAGGAATTGCCGACGATGTCGTTATTGAGCACGGCTTTCACCGTGAACCCCTGCGCCTCGGCCCAGTTGGCGAGGATCTGTCCGCCGTGGAGACCCTGCTCCTCGCCCGAGAGCAGGGCGTAGATGATGGTGGTGGGATATTTCGTGCCGGAGAGGACCCGTGCGGCCTCGATGACCAGCGCGGTGCCGCTGCCATCGTCATTGGCGCCGGGGGCACCGGAAGTCGCGTCCATCACGTCGCTTACGCGGCTGTCGATATGGCCCTGGACGATCACGACCTCGTTCGGGCGCTCGGTGCCGCGCTGAATCGCAACTGCGTTGCGCACGAGCGTCGGGGTCGGAATACGCGATCCGGTGACGGTCTCGCCCACGGGCAGCACCTCAAGGCACCCACCGCACCTCGCGCCGATGCGGCGGAATTCGTCCAGCCCCCAATCGACCGCCGCGCCGATCCCGCGCTTGGGGTCGGTTTGCGAGGACAGGGTGTGGCGCGTGCCGAAGCTGACGAGCTTGGCGACGTCCTGCTCCAGCCTTTCGGCGGAGACCTGTTCGGCGGGGTCGGTCTGGGCGGAGAGCGGAGTGGCCGCGAGGGCGGCGAGCAGCAGGGCGCGTTTCAACATTCGCCCTGTCTGCCCGCCCCTTCCCGGCGGCGCAAGCCTAGTAGGCGCGCGCCACCAGAATGCGCTCGACCGCCGGTTCGCCGGTGAAGATGCACGCGCCGCTCGCAGGCTCGGCGCCGCGGGGCACGTTGCGGATGGTGAGCTTCACCGCCTTGAGCTTCTCGACCACGGCTTCGAGCGCCGCGCCGGTGGGCTTGGCCCATTCGACCTCGACCCAGCCGGGATACTTCCCGCTCTTCTCGAAGTGATCGACCACCGCGGTCCACTCGGTCACCCCGCGCTTGATATTGGCATCGCGCCGGTCGCGGGCTTCCTCGTAGAGACCCTGCTGGATCGCCTCGAGCAATGCGCCCGCTTCTCCCACGAAATCGGCGTGGGCGGGATAGGTGAACGCAGGCTTGCCGTTGTCCCTGTTCCACAAGGCATCGCGGCGCAGGACCGCGATCTTTCCCTCGGCCATGTCGCGCGGGCCGACTTCGATGATGATCGGCGCGCCCTTGCGCACCCAGTCCCAGCGCTTGGCGGCGGCCTTGCCGGGCTTCGTGTCGAGCAACACGCGCACCCGCTCGCCGAGCGCGGTTTGCGAAGCCAGCGCGGCACGCACGGTTTCGCAATAGGCGATCAGCTCGGCGTCCTCCGGCGCCTCACGCAGCATCGGGATGATGACGATCTGCTGTGGCGCGATAGCGGGCGGCACGCGCAGGCCATCATCGTCGCCGTGGGTCATGATGACACCGCCGATCATCCGGGTCGAGACGCCCCAGCTGGTCGTGTGGCAATATTGCTGGGTGCCCTCGCGGTCCTGGAACTGGATGCCGGCGGCATGGGCGAAATTGGTGCCGAGGTAGTGCGAGGTGCCCGCCTGCAGCGCCTTGCCGTCCTGCATCATCGCCTCGATCGACCACGTCTCGACCGCGCCTGGGAAACGTTCGTTCTCCGGCTTTTCGCCCGCGATCACAGGGAGCGCGAGATCATCCTCGGCGCAGGCGCGATACATTTCCAGCGCACGGTGCGTCTCGGCGAGCGCATCTTCTCGGGTCTCGTGCGCGGTGTGGCCTTCCTGCCAGAGGAATTCGCTGGTGCGCAGGAACATCCGCGTGCGCATTTCCCAGCGCACCACGTTGGCCCACTGGTTGGTGAGCAGCGGCAGATCGCGCCACGATTGCACCCAGCGCGCCATGGCATCGCCGATGATGGTTTCCGACGTGGGACGCACCACCAGCGGCTCTTCGAGCTTGGCTTCGGGATCGGGGATCAGCCCGCCCTTGCCGTCGGCAATCAGGCGGTGGTGCGTGACGACCGCCATTTCCTTGGCGAAGCCTTCGACGTGTTCCGCCTCACGAGTGAAATTGGCGAGCGGGATGAACAGCGGAAAGTAGCAGTTCTGCACGCCCGCAGCCTTGATCCGGTCGTCCATCAGCCGCTGGATGCGTTCCCAGATGCCATAGCCCCACGGCTTGATCACCATGCAGCCGCGCACGCCGGATTCCTCGGCGAGGTCGGCGGCGGAGATCACCTCCTGATACCACTTGGCGAAGTCGTCTTCGCGCTTGATGGTGAGCGCATGGCGGATCTGGGACACGGGTGCTGGCTTCCTGCTTGAACGATGCGGCCGCTGCCGCGAGCGCCGCGCGCTTTGCCTTATTTGCCGAGTTCGTCCAGCTTCTTTTGCATGGCTGCCATCTGTTCGCGCAGAACGGCAATCTCGTCACGCGCTTCGGACGCGGGTTTGGCCGCCGGTTTGTCCTTGCCCTTGCCAAACCCCGGCATGAACACATCGGCGGCTGCGCGCATCATCGCCATGTTGGTTTCGTGGATCGCGGCGAAGGGTGTCGCGCTGATCCCCTTTTCGAAGGCCTCGCGGATTTTCGACTGGTTGTCGCGGAAATTGGCCATGCTGGCTTCGAGGTAGGACGGCATCAGCGCCTGCATCGAATTGCCGTACATGCCGATCAGCTGGCGCAGGAAGCTTACCGGGAGCATCTGCTGCCCGCCGTTGGCCTCTTCATCCATGATGATCTGGGTCAGGATCTGATGCGTGATGTCGTCGCCGGTCTTGGCATCAAGCACCTGGAACTCGACATTCTCGCGCACCATTTTGGCGAGGTCCTCAAGCGTGATGTAGGTTGACGAGGCAGTGTTATAGAGTCGGCGGTTGGCGTATTTCTTGATGATGATCGCATCACCTGCCTGCCCTGATGCCGTTTTCGTCCTGACCATTGATCCTTGACCCCGCGTAATTTTTTGCGCTGGGGTCATCTTAGCACCTGCACAAGCTGCGGTGCAACAACATCGGATAATGCAGCCTAACAGGCCCTTAGACGTCGTCCGATGACAGTCAGCATTTCATAGGGGGAAAGCCCGTTTTGCTGTGCAGCATCGGCAATGTCCCACGGCACCTGAAGCCAGTCGCCCGCAACAAGTTCCGGCGCTTCGGCAAGGTCGACCACGATCATATCCATCGACACCTTGCCGAGGATCGGCAGACGGCGACCTTCGTGGTGGAGGGCATTGCCGGCGCCGCGCATGCGCAGGAAACCGTCGGCGTAACCGATCGATACCGTGCCGACCCGCATGTGCGTGTTGGCGATGAAGGTGGCGTTGTATCCCACCCCCTCGCCCGGAGCGATCTGGCGGCACTGGAGCAGCTGCGCCTCGATCCGGGCCACCGGGCGGATGTGTCCGGCGAGTTCCTCGCGCGGCACGCCGCCATAAAGCGCGAGGCCGGGGCGGGTGAGGTCGAAGGCAAAGGCCTCGCCGAGGCCGATCCCAGCGCTGTTGGCGAGGCTGAGGCGGCGGTGCGGAATCGTGTCGGCCGCCTCGCGCAGGAGTTCGGCCTGCATCCGGTTCATCGCGGTGCGTTCATCCGCGCTGGCGAGGTGGCTCATCAGGATGTCGATATCGAGCGTGGCGATGCGCGGGTCGCCCGCTTCGGCGAGCGCGATGCCGAGCCGGTTGATGCCGGTGTCGACCATCAGGTGGCACGGACCGCCGCCGGTTCTCGTCCACAATTCAGCCTGTTCGAGCGAGTTGATCACCGGAACGGCGCCGGTTGCCCGGGCATAGGCGCAGTCGGCTTCGGACAGCACCCCGTGCAGCACCGCCACCTGCGATCCCTGCACGTGAGCGATGACGCCAGCGACTTCGCTCCAGTGGGCGACGAAGAAGGTCCTGCATCCCGCATCGCGCAGAACCGGAACACAGCGATCGACACCCAGGCCGTAGCAGTCGGCCTTGACCGCGGCCCCGGCGCTGGCCGTTCCCGAGAGGGCATCAAGCGCAGCCCAATTGGCGGCAAGCGCCACCCTGTCGACAGTCAGACGCAGGCTGGGCGGAGGCAAGAGGGGGTCTGGAATCGGGTCCATTTTCCGCAAATAGCTGTCATTCATCGACAAAGTCTCGCGGAGGGCCTCCCGGAATACCCCACCATGCCACCGCAAGGCCGAAGGCGACCACCGCCCAAGTATACCACAGCCCGGCGTAGATATCCCCGGTCCGGGCCACGATCACCCCGGCGATCAGGGGCAGGAAGCCGCCAAGATAGCCTGCGCCGATATGGTAGGGAATAGACATCGAGGAATAGCGGATGCGCGGCGGGAACATCTCGGACAGCAGCGCCGCGACCGAACCATAGGTCAGCGCCGACAGCATCCCCAGCGCCAGCAGCACCGCGCCGATGCCGAGCACGCGGCCAAGCGGCGGGGTCTGCTTCGCAAAGTCGAAGCCGTATTCTCCAAGCGCCGCATGCAGCCCGCTGCGCCGCGCTGCGCCGTCGCTAAACCACGCCGGATCGATTGCGACCGGGTTGCCGCCCGCCGTGATCGCCAGCGGCCCGCCAGCCTCAAGCGTATAGGGCACGCCCGATGCGGTCAGCGTCTCGAGCAGCTTGCCGCAATCGGTCTGATCGCGCTTGAACAGCTCGGCAAAGGGATCGGTTTCGCACGCCGGGCCGCTCACCACGATCGGTGTGCGCTCCGCCGCCTCGGCAATACCGGGGTTGGCGAAGCTGCCCATCAGCCAGAACAGCGGGAACAGCAGCGCCAGCGTCAGCACCGAACCGATGATGATCGGCTTCTTGCGCCCCACCCGATCGGACCATTTGCCGATGATCACGTAGAACGTCATCACGATCAGCCCCGTGACCAGCAGCACCAGCTCCACGGTCAGATCGGCGACATGCATCGGCCCGCGCAGAAAGCTCATCGCCGAGAAGAAGCCAGTGTACCACACGGTCGTCAGGATGCCGGTGATCCCGAACAGGGCGACGAACAGCCGCTTGGGGTTGCCTGGATAGGTCATGCTTTCGACGAAGGGATTGCCGCTCGTCTCGCCCGCGGCCTTCATCGCCTGGAACACCGGGCTTTCCGAAAGTTTCAGCCGCATCCACAGCGAAATGGCCAGCAGCGCGATGGACAGCAGGAAGGGCACGCGCCAGCCCCATGCCGCAAAGGCATCGGACGGGATCAGCGCGCGGCAGGCGATCACCACGATGATCGACAGGACAAAGCCTCCGGCCACACTCGCCTGAATGAAGCTGGTGTAGAAGCCGCGCTTTTCGGGCGGGGCGTGTTCGGCGACATAGATTGCCGCGCCGCCATATTCGCCGCCCAGCGCCAATCCCTGCACCACCCGCAGCAGGATGACGATGATGGGCGCGGCGATGCCGATGGTGTCGATGGTTGGGATCAGACCCACCCCTGCCGTGGCGATGCCCATCAGGGTGACGGTCACGAGGAAGGTGTATTTGCGCCCCAGCTTGTCCCCCAGAAAGCCGAACAGCACCGCGCCCAGCGGGCGGAAGGCGAAACCGACCGCGAAGGTCGACCACACCAGCAACAGGCCCAGTGTTTCGTTATCGGTGGCGTAGAAGGCATCCTTGAGGATGTAGGCGAGCGTGCCGTAGATGAAGAAATCGTACCATTCGAAGATCGTGCCCGCGCTCGATGCGCCGATCACCATGCGGATTTCTTTCTCTGACGGCTCGCGATCCGCGAGCGCCTGCGCCTCAGCCATGTCCCTTTTGTCCCCTTCTGCCGCTGTCGGCGGTCTTATTCCCTTGCGTCCCTAGCGCGCGGGAGCGACCTGTGAAAGCGCCTCGCACGCGGCCTTCCACGGCAAGAGCAGCGCGCCGTGACGGCCCGGGTGATCGCGCGCGGGAGCGAGCGCGCCGATGCCGGGCCAGGCGGGCAGATCGCCCTCGCCCGCCAGCCAGCGTTCCAAGGCCTGTGCAGCGAGCAAGATATCGCCGGGATCACGCCCACGCGCCTCCCGGGCGAGCAGGGCTGCCGAAGCCTGCCCGATGGCGCAGGCGCTGACCGCCATGCCGATGGCGCTGATCAGCCCGGCGCCGTCTACCGCCAGACCAAGCGCGATGACACTGCCGCAGCTGCGTGAACGTGTCTCCGCGCGCAAAGGCAGGTTTTCGGTCAGGGGAAAGTCCGCCAGCCCTGTCGCCAGTGCAAGCAGTTCAGGCGTGTAGAGCTTCGAACTCGCGCGCGCGTTCACCGCGGCCACTACTTGAACTTGGCCGCAGCGGCCTCCCGCGCTTCATCCTCGCCGCGCAGCCGCTCGCGCCGCACCGCGATCGCAGGGAGAAGCTGGCGCGAGAAAGCGTCGGCTGCGGCATAGGTGCGCGCGCCCGTGATCCATTGCGGGCGGCCGCTATAGCCCCAGCTGTCATCGAAGCCGGTGACCAGCAGCGCAAAGGCGAACACCGCGATCAGCGCGCCCTTCACGCCGCCGAAACCGAAGCCGAGCACGCGGTCGATCGGCCCGAGCACCGCGCCCTCGCTCGCCTCGCTGGCATTGCCGATGATCAGCTTCATCGCCGAATAGGGGATCAGCAGCAGCAGCACGAAAGCCAGCAGCGAAACCGCCGGCTCTGCCTTGTAGGCGTAGCGCAGGCCTTCGGTCAGATAGGGGTGGAGGAAATGCAGCGCCAGCGCGGCCATGATCCACGAGGCGAGGCTGAGCACCTCCTGGACAAGCCCGCGTGTGAAGCCGCCGATGGCGGCAACGCCGACGATGAGTGCGATGAGGATGTCGAGAAGTGCCATGTTGGCGCGCAGGATTATGCGTTGCCAATCACCTGGTCAACGACGTTCGCAAGTGCAGCGAGGCCGCGATAGTCTGCGCCCCTTTCGGTGTTCGCCCCGCCAGCGGGGCCGTAGCAACGCGCAAAGCCCAGCTTGGCCGCCTCGCGCAGGCGCAGCGGGGCGTGGGCGACGGGGCGGATCTCGCCCGCAAGGCTCACCTCGCCGAACCATGCGGTCTTGTCGGGCAGCGGGCGGTCCGCGAGGGCCGATACCAGCGCAGCAGCCACCGCAAGATCGGCGGCAGGGTCGGTCAGTCGATAGCCGCCCGCGATATTGAGATAGACCTCCGCCGAGGAAAAGTTGAGGCCGCAGCGCGATTCAAGCACCGCGAGCAGCATGGCCAGCCGCCCGCTGTCCCACCCTACCACTGCCCGGCGCGGCGTGGCGCCCGATTGCAACCGCACGATCAGCGCCTGGATTTCGACCAGCACTGGCCGCGTGCCTTCCAGTGCCGGGAACACCGCGCTCCCCGCCAGCGGCGTCTCGCGGCCCGAAAGGAACAGCAGCGAAGGATTGGCGACCTCCTCCAGCCCTTCGGTGGCCATGGCGAACACCCCGATCTCGTCCACCGCGCCGAAGCGGTTCTTGAGCGCGCGCAGGATGCGATACTGGTGCGAACGCTCTCCCTCGAAGCTCATCACCACATCGACCATGTGTTCGAGCACGCGCGGCCCGGCGATGGTGCCGTCCTTGGTGACGTGGCCGACGAGAACCAGCGCGCAGCCGCTTTCCTTGGCGTAGCGGATCAGTTCGAGCGCGCACCCGCGAACCTGCGAGACGGTGCCCGGCGCACCCTCGATGGTGTCGGAATGCATCGTCTGGATCGAATCGATCACCAGCAGCGCAGGCGGATCGCCCTGCCCCAGCGTCGTAAGGATATCGCGCACCGAGGTTTCCGATGCGAGGCGGATCGGCGCATCGGCCACGCCCATGCGGGAAGCGCGCAGCCGCACCTGCCCGGCAGCTTCCTCCCCGCTGACGTAAACCACATCATTGCCGCCGCGCGCGATGGTCGCGGCGCATTGCAGCAGCAGGGTCGACTTTCCGATCCCCGGATCGCCGCCCAGCAGCACCGCCGAGCCGGGTACCAGCCCGCCACCGAGCGCGCGGTCGAACTCGGCGAGACCCGTCGACTTCCTTACCGGTAGCTGCGTCGGGGCGTTCAGCGGCTCGAAGGCCACAGCCCGCCCGCCGCTCGACAGGTCGTGCTTCTGCGAGAAGACCGTCGCCGGAACATCCTCGACCAGCGTGTTCCACTGCCCGCAATCGGCGCATTGCCCCTGCCAGCGGTGCGAGACCGATCCGCACTCCTGACACACATACCGGCGCTTCGTTTTAGCCATAGTTGGGCGCTGTAACGAGAACAGATGACGAACGCAATTGCATTGCTTCTGTCTTCCCCGCTAGATGCTGCCATGCGCCAGAAGGAATTGCGGCTTGCTCTGGTATGTTACGGCGGGGTCAGCCTTGCGGTCTACATGCACGGGATCACCAAGGAAGTGTGGCACCTCGCCCGGGCAAGCCGGGCCTTCCACCATCCGGCCGCCGTGCCGCTGGACGGGGTGGCCGCCGCCTACCGCGATTTCCTGCGGGTGATCGAGCGCGATCAGGGCCTGAGGGTCAGGGTCCTGCCCGATATTCTCACAGGTGCGAGCGCCGGAGGGATCAACGCGGTGTTCCTCGCGCAGGCCATTCACGCCGGCCACAGCCTCGAACCGCTGACCGATCTGTGGCTGACCAATGCCGATGTCAGCGAGCTGACCGATCCCGAGGCCGAGCCGTTGTGGCGCTATGCCAAGTTCTGGGCCCAGCCGATCGCCGAATGGTTCCTCTCGCGCCCCGGCAATGCAGTGAGCGCCACCGTCTCGCGCGAGACCCGGGCCGAGGTCCGCGCCAAGGTTTCGAGGCTGGTGCGCGGGCGCTGGTTCAGTCCGCCGTTCTCGGGATCGCGCTTTTCGGCCATGCTCTACGAGGCCTTCATGCGCATGGCGGAGGAAGGTGACGGCATTCCGCTGCTGCCCGCCGGCCACCCCATCGACCTCGCCGTGACGGCCACCGATTTTCGCGGCCATCCCGAAACCTTGCGCCTGCATTCTCCGGCCGAGGTGGATGAAACGGAACACCGCCTGCCGATCACTTTCCGCGCGCGGGTGGGCGAAGGCGGATCGCAGCGGCAGGGCGGCAGGCTGGGCGATCCGCTCGAACTGGTGCTGGCGGCGCGCGCAACGGCAAGCTTCCCCGGCGCCTTTCCGCCGCTGACCCTGCGCGAGATCGATGCTCTCGCCGCTGAAGAAGGGCACCACTGGGCGACCCGCGGGGCGTTCCTGTCGCGCATCATGCCCGTCCACGTCGCGCGCGGGACGGTGGACGCGGTCTCGCTCATCGACGGGGCGGTGCTGGTCGGCGCGCCGTTCGGGGCCGCTTTGGCCGCGCTCTATGGCCGCCCCGCGCAACGCGAGGTCGACCGGCGTTTCGTCTATCTCGACCCGCGCCCCGAAAGCGCCGCCCCGCCGCCGGGCACCCGCACCCGCGAGGTGGGCTTCTTCGGCGCGATCTTCGGTTCGCTGTCCACCATCCCGCGCGAACAGCCGATCCGTGACGATCTGGAGCGCATCGCCCAGCAATCGCGCGATGCCGAGCGGCTGAAACGCATTGTCATGGACTTGCAGGGCGATATCGACCGCGCGGTGGAGAAGCTGTTCGGCTACACCTTCCTGCTCGACCGCCCTACCCCCAAGCGGCTTGCGGGATGGCGGGCCAAGGCGCAGCAGGCCGCCGCCGAGCGCGCGGGCTATGCGTTCGGGGCCTATGCGCTGACCAAGTTCGAGGCGATCCTTGCCTCCCTTGCGCGCCTGACGCTGAAGGCGGCGGGGCAGCCGCTGGCCGATCCTGCCCCCCTTGCCCGCGCACTGCGCTGCGAGCTGGAAGCGCGCGGACTTGATTCCCTGACCGGTCCGCATGGCGGCGCAACCGCCGAGGCGATTGCTTTCTTCCGCGCGCATGACACCGGCTTCCGCATCCGCCGCCTGCAACTGCTCGCCCGCAAGCTGGCGCGTGACTGGCAGGTGGATTCGGCCATCGCCGAGGACGCGCTGGATCGTGCGCGCGACCGGCTCTACGAAATCCTCGCGCTCTATTACAACGCCGACGAGGACGTGCTTCAGGTGCCCCGCTTCCGGGAACTGGCCGCCGGTGCGCTGCGCAGCCCGGGCGCGGTGCTGGATTTCCTTGCCACCCAGCGGCTGCTCCCCGCCACCGATCTGCGTGCCGAGGAAATGCTGATCGATGCGCTGGAGGACATGCCCAAGGACCTCAAGCGGCGGATGCTGCTGACCTATCTGGGCTTTCCCTTCTACGATGTCGCTACCCTGCCCCTGTCACGGCAGGAGGGGCTGGACGAGTTCAACCCCGTGAAGATCGACCGCATCTCCCCCGACGATGCCCTGTCGATCCGCGAAGGCGGCACCGCCGCGACGCTGCGGGGGATCGAGTTCTACAATTTCGGCGCCTTCTTCAGCCGCGATTACCGCGAGAACGATTACCTGTGGGGGCGGCTCCACGGGGCGGAACGGATGATCGATCTGCTCGCCTCGACCGTCAGCGGCGGGATGGCGTCGGAAACGGTGCGCGAGGCGAAGCGCGCCGCATTCCTCGCGGTGCTGGAAGAGGAAGAGATCGCCGGGCGCTGCCAGCGCGGGTTGATCGAACAGATCCGGGGCGAAGTCAGAGAACGGATGGGGTAGGTCGACAGTGAGACCGTTCGCCCTGAGCTTGTCGAAGGGCCGCACTTTTCGTGTCGGCTTGGGCATGCTTCCAAGAAATACGGTGCTTCGACAAGCTCGGCACAAACGGGGTGTTTCAGCCAACCACCCCGAAGAACAGCAACATCACCAGCCGCGCATCCTCGGGCGTGCGACCGAAGCCCGGCGCCGCGTTGTGGAACTGCCAGGGCGAGAACAGCAGCAGCCGGTTGAACCGGGCCGGCACGCGCAGGGTGCGTTCCCAGCGGGCGGTGCTGGTGGTGTCCTTGTTGACCACATCCTCGACCAGCGCGTTGATGTCCGCGTAGCCGGAGGCGGCGATTCTGGCCGGGTCCTGCGGCACGGCTTCCAGCCCGGTTCGCTTGTGGCGGAAGAAATCCGTGCCGCCCGCATCGGGCCGCGCGCAATCTTCGGGCCGCGAGAGGTAGAGGATGCCGGAATAGGCGGCCGGGTCGATATGCACCCCGCTCCTGCCCTTTGCGCCCTTCATCGTCAGGCGGCAATGTCCGTGCTGGGTGCCGGGTGCGGGGCCGAGGTTCAACCCGAGCTGACGCGAGACAGCCGCATCGATCGCCGCAGTGTCGAGCGGCGTGGAGGAATTGAGCCCCGGGAAATTGCCGTGCTGGCGGGCCGGATCATAGTTCAGCCCCAGCGCCGCGCGCCGCGCCGCCCACGGATCGGCGAGGAAATCGTCGATGATCAGGAGAGAGGGAAGCACGTCCCCCTCAACCCCCGAAGGCGTCCTTGAGCTTGGCGAAGAAGCTGCGACTTTCGGGGCATTCGTCGCCGGTTTCGGTCGCCTTGAATTCCTCGAGGATTTCCTTCTGGCGGCGGCTGAGTTTGGTCGGTGTTTCGACCACGATCTCCACCACCATGTCGCCCCGCCCGCGGCCTTGGAGCACGGGCATCCCGGCTCCGCGAATGCGCAGCTGCTTGCCCGACTGGATGCCGGCGGGAATATCGAGCCGGTTGGTCGAGCCATCGAGATCGGGGATCTCCACACAGCCGCCCAATGCTGCGGTGGTGAAGCTCACCGGCACGCGGGTGGCGAGGGTGGTGCCCTCCCGTTCGAACACCGCATGGGGCTTTACGTGCAGGAAGATGTAGAGATCGCCCGGAGGCGCGCCGCGCTGCCCGGCCTCGCCCTTGCCTGACAGGCGGATGCGGGTGCCGGTATCGACGCCTGCGGGAATATCGACCTTGAGGGTCTGCGCCTTGTCGACGCGGCCCTCGCCCCGGCACGAACGGCAGGGGTTTTCGATCACCGTGCCGCGCCCGTTGCAGGTAGGGCACGGACGCTCGATCACAAACAGGCCCTGCTTGGCGCGCACAGAACCCATCCCGTGGCAAAGGTTGCACTGGCGTTCGGAGGTGCCGGGGGTTGCGCCGGTGCCGTCGCAGGTGTCGCAGGCCTGGCTGACCTCGATCTCGATCTCGGTGGACTTGCCCTGAAAGGCTTCTTCCAGAGTGACCTGCATGTCATAGCGCAGATCCGCGCCGCGCCGGGTCTGCTGGCGCTGCTGGGCTCCACCGCCAAAGGCGCTGCCGAAGATCGTTTCGAAAATGTCGCCGATATCGACAAAGCCATCCGCTCCGCGCCCGCCGAAGCCGCCGCCGAACGGCCCGCCGCCGCCGCCGTTCATGCCTTGGGTGAAGGCTTCGTGTCCGTAGCGGTCATAGGCCGCGCGCTTCTGCGGGTCCTTGAGGCAATCGTAAGCCTCGTTGATCGCCTTGAACTTCGCCTCGGCCGAGGAATCGCCCGGATTGCGGTCCGGGTGGAACTTCATGGCGAGCTTGCGGTAGGCGCTCTTCAGGGTCGCTCCGTCCGCATCGCGGGCGCATTCGAGCGTAGCGTAATAGTCGATCTGGGCGCTGGACATGTGCGTGACCTAATCCCCGTTGCCACCGCCCGCCCCAGCGCCGGATCGCCGATCCGGACGCAAGGGCAGGACGCTGGATTGCATCGGGGCCTTAGCCCTTCTTGTCTTCGTCAACCTCGGAGAACTCGGCATCGACGACGTCTTCGGCCGGAGCTTCCTCGCTCGCCGCCGCTTCACCGTCGGGACCGGCCGCCTGCTGGGCTTCGTAGATCTGCTGGCCCATCTTCATCGCCGACTGGGTCAGCGTCTGCGCCTTGGCGTTGATGTCATCGGCATCGCCGCCTTCGAGCGCGGTCTTGACCGCCGCGATGGCTTCCTCGACCTCGGTCTTGGTCGCCGCGTCGATCTTTGCGCCGTGCTCTTCAAGCTGCTTTTCGGTCGCGTGGACGAGGCTGTCGGCCTGGTTGCGCGCTTCTGCGGCAGCCCGGCGCTTCTTGTCCTCT
The DNA here is from genome assembly GCA_019750455.1 of Sphingomonadales bacterium. Taxonomy (GTDB): domain Bacteria; phylum Pseudomonadota; class Alphaproteobacteria; order Sphingomonadales; family Sphingomonadaceae; genus Erythrobacter. Next base: position 29,989 of record JAIEOM010000052.1, read on the forward strand.
TCGGCGAACTTCTCGGCGTCCTTGACCATCTGGTCGATGTCGGCATCCGACAGACCGCCCGAGGCCTGGATCTTGATCGTCTGCTCCTTGCCGGTGCCCTTGTCCTTCGCCGCCACCGAGACGATGCCGTTGGCGTCGATATCGAAGGTCACCTCGATCTGCGGCACGCCGCGCGGGGCCGGCGGAATGCCGATCAGGTCGAAATTGCCGAGCAGCTTGTTGTCCGCCGCCATCTCGCGTTCGCCCTGATAGACCTTGATCGTCACCGCATTCTGGTTGTCCTCGGCGGTCGAGTAGGTCTGGGTCTTCTTGGTCGGGATGGTGGTGTTGCGGTCGATCATGCGGGTGAACACACCGCCCAGCGTCTCGATGCCGAGCGAGAGCGGGGTCACGTCGAGCAGCAGCACGTCCTTGACGTCGCCCTGCAGCACGCCCGCCTGAATGGCCGCGCCCATGGCCACGACTTCATCGGGGTTGACGCCGGTGTGCGGCTTGGCGCCGAAGAAGCTTTCGACCACTTCGCGCACCTTGGGCATGCGGGTCATCCCGCCGACGAGGATCACCTCGTCAACCTGATCCTTGGTGATGCCCGCATCAGCCAGCGCCTTCTTGCAGGGCTCCAGCGTGCGCTGGATCAGACCGTCGACCATCTTTTCAAGATCGGCGCGGGTGATCGTTTCCACCAGGTGCAGCGGGGTGGTGCTGCCACCTTCCATGCGGGCGGTGATGAAGGGCAGGTTGATTTCGGTCGTCGCCGCGCTCGAAAGCTCGATCTTCGCCTTTTCGGCGGCTTCCTTGAGCCGCTGGAGGGCGAGCTTGTCGGTCTTGAGGTCCATCGATTCCTTCTTCTTGAAGGAATCCGCGAGGAACTCGACAATCGCGTTGTCGAAGTCTTCACCGCCGAGGAAGGTGTCCCCGTTGGTCGACTTCACTTCGAACACGCCGTCACCGATTTCGAGGATCGAGACGTCGAAGGTGCCGCCGCCAAGGTCGTAGACGGCGATGGTCTTGCCGTCGTCCTTGTCCATACCATAGGCGAGCGCGGCCGCAGTCGGCTCGTTGATGATGCGCAGCACTTCAAGCCCTGCGATCTGGCCTGCATCCTTGGTTGCCTGACGCTGGGCGTCGTTGAAATAGGCGGGCACGGTGATGACGGCCTGCGTCACGGTCTCGCCGAGATAGCTTTCGGCGGTTTCCTTCATCTTCTGGAGGATGAAGGCGCTGACCTGCGACGGGCTGTAATCCTCGCCGCCCGCATTGACCCACGCGTCGCCGTTCTTGCCCTTGGTGATCTTGTAGGGGACCAGTTCCATGTCCTTCTTGGTCATGGGGTCATCGAAGCGGCGGCCGATCAGGCGCTTGATCGCGAAGAGCGTGTTGTCGGGGTTGGTGACCGCCTGACGCTTGGCAGGCTGGCCGATCAGGCGCTGGCCATCCTTGGTGAAGGCCACGATCGAGGGCGTGGTGCGCGCGCCTTCCGCATTCTCGATCACCTTGGGCTTGCCGCCGTCCATGACAGCAACGCAGGAGTTGGTGGTGCCGAGGTCGATACCGATTACTTTACCCATTGTTTCCCCATCCATAAGGACATTGTTGGACACCGCTGCCGTCGGCTTCCCGGAAATCGGCAAAGCACCTTGGCGGCTCGTTTGTGAGGGCGATATAGGTGTGCTTTCGCTTGGCACAAGAGACCGCCGCCCCTAGATTTCAGCGGCCTTCATGCCGTTCCACAGGGAGACAATCACGTGAGTTCCATCCGCAATGCCGCGCTGGCGGTGCTGGCCGCTGCCGCTCTGCCCGGCCTTGCCTCCTGCTCGCAGGAGGCTGGCGCACCGACAGGCGACACTGCCACCGCCGCAGCGACATCCGCGCTCACCGTCAGCAATGCCCGCGTGGTGCTGGCCCCGGTCGGCGGCAACCCGGCGGCGGTCTATTTCGATCTGTCCTACACGGGCCCGGCGGGCGTAAGCCTGACCGAGGTCGATGTTGAGGGCGCCGGGATGACCATGATCCACGATTATGCCGAAACTGCGGGCAAGATGCAGATGGTGATGGCCGATGCCGTGCCCCTTGCCCAAGGCACGCCGGTGAGCTTCGCGCCCGGCGGCCTCCATGTAATGGCGTTCGACCCCACCGATGCGCTGAAGGCGGGCGGTTCCGCCAAGGTCACGCTCACTCTCTCCAACGGCACCAGCGCGACGATTGATGCGCCGGTGCGCGCCGCGGGGGACGAACGCTGAGCAAGCCGCCCGCCGGTGCGGAAGCGGGGGTTGATGCACTCGCCTGCCCGGTCGGCGGAGCACGCGCGCTGACCGCAGGCGAGATCGCCCTCGCCCGTTCGGTGTTCGGCGATGCGATCGATTATGCCGCTGTCACCATCAGGCGCCGCAAGTTTTTTCCGCTGCAACCCCGGAGCGTGACGATGGCCCCGATGGGCCACCTGCACTTTCACCCCTCAGCGCCGCATTATTGCGAGGATTTCGCCGTCGCCCCGCTGGAGAAGCAGGCGCATTTTATCCACGAGATGGTGCACGTGTGGCAGACGCAGCAGTTGGGCCGCTGGCATCTGGTGCTGCGCCGCCACCCGTGGTGCCGCTATGATTACGCGCTGAAGCCGGGCTGGCCGCTGGAACGCTACGGGATCGAACAGCAGGCCGAAATCGTGCGCCACGCTTTCCTTTTGCGGCGCGGCGTGCCCTTGCCCGGTGTCGGCGATCCCGCTGCCTATGACCACCTTGTCGCATTTCCGGGAGCGGACGCTTGAGCGATTTCGAATTCGTCTTCGTCCTCTACAGCCTCGTTCTCGGGCTCTCGCTGGTCGAACTGCTCAATGGGCTCGGCCGCACGGTCGAGTTCAAGCTCGCGCAGCAAGCGGGCGACAGGGCTTTTTCGCTGGGCGTGCTGACCCCGCTGCTGGCGCTGTTCGTGATCCTCGATCTGTTGTCGTTCTGGATCTTCGCATGGATCGTGCAGGAGCATGTCGTCGCGGAACGCTTCACCGTGCTAGGCGTGCTGGTGTTCGCGAGTGCCTATTTCCTCGCCAGCCGCCTAGTCTTCCCGAGCGATCCGCAGAATTTCACCGAACTGGACACGCATTACTTCCGTGTGCGGCGTGTCGTATTCGGGATGCTGCTGCTGATGGTGGCGGTGCAGTGGCTGTTCCTGCTCTCGATCCCTTCGATATCGGACAGGCTGATCACGCCCGCCAGCATCGGCGCGACTGCGGTTCTCGTCGTGCTGATGCTGGCGGGGATGGCTTTCAGCGGGAAGTGCGCGAATATCGCCGTGCTGGGACTGCTGATCGCGCGCTATCTTGTGATCTACGCGATGTAGACCGAGTCAGTTCGGGCAGCGCACCACATATTCCTCGCCGTCATCGTCGTAGCGGTAGCAGCGGCCGTCCTTGCGGATGAGTGCGCCGCTGGCACCGCCGATGGCTGCGCCTACCGCTGCGCCGCGGGTGATGCTGCCGCCGGTCAGCACGCCCGCCGCCGCGCCCACGGCCGCACCGCCAAGCGCGCCTTCGCCGGCATAGTTGGTCGCGCAGGCGGACAGGCCCGGCACGCAGGCGATGGCAAGAAGGGCGGACTTCACACGGATGGTCATGATTGTCTCCTGAATTGGGTCGGACAATCATCAAACGAACGGAGCCCGGCGCTTATTCCGCCGGTGATCGCAGAAAGGGACGCGAACCTAGTTCGGGCAGCGCACGGTGTATTCGCGCCCGTCGCGGTCAACGCGGTAGCACTCGCCATTGTCGCGCTTCTTGATGAGCGTCCCGCCCACGCCGCCCGCGGCAGCGCCGATCGCCGCGCCCGTGCCGACATCGCCGCCGGTCACAGCGCCCACGGCAGCCCCTGCCGCGGCACCCACCGCAGCGCCCTCGACGGCATAGTTATCGGCACACGCGCCGAGGGAAAGTGCGCCAGCGGCGGCAAGAAGGCTCGTGGGAAGTCGGTAGGTCATCGTGTCTCTCCGAAGCTCGGGGTTGTCCCGAAGCTACCGGAGAGAGTGCAACGATGTTCCTCTGTTCAGCGCGCGCGGAGGCCGGTCAATCCGGCTTCTTCGCTACCGCCACCATCGCCGCGCGCAGCAGGCGGTCCTTGATCATCCACCCGGCCTGCATTTCCGATACGACCGTTCCCGGCTCGTGATCGGCCGAGGGCACTTCGAGCATCGCCTGATGCTGGTTGGGATCGAGCGGCAGACCGACCGCGGCGATGCGGGTGATGCCGTTGGCAGCGAACACCTTCTCCAGCTCGCGCTGGGTCGCCTCGAGGCCGAAGACGAGGCCCTTCATGCTGTCGTCCTCGCGCAGGGATTGCGGGATCGCGTCGATCGCGCGCGAGAGGTTGTCGGCCACACTCAGGATATCGCGGGCAAAGCCGGTCGCGGCATAGGCGCGGGCTTCGTCCTTCTCGCGTTCGAGACGGCGGCGCACGTTCTGCGTTTCGGCCTGTGCGTAAAGCACGTCCTGCTTGGCCGCTTCCAGATCGCGGCGGAGCGATTCGAGCGCCTCGGCGGTGGCATCAGCATCGTCCGCGCCCTCACGAAAGTGTTCGGGGACGCCCTTCAATTCGTCTTCCGCCGCCTGATCCAGCGGCTTGTCATTCTCGGTCATTTGGTGTGGCTTTCCATTCAAGCGATGAGCTTGCCCAGCGAACGGGCGGTCATATCCACCATGGGGACAACCCGCGCATAATTCAACCGCGTGGGGCCGATCACGCCCAGCACGCCGACCACGCGGCCCTCGCGATCGCGGTAGGGCGAAGCGATCACGCTGGAGCCGGACAGGGCGAAAAGGCGGTTCTCGGACCCGATGAAAATGCGCGTCGCCTCCGCCTCGCGCGCCGAATCGAGCAGTTCGGCGACCGACTGCTTGTTTTCGAGGTCTTCGAGCAGCATCCGAACCCGCTCGATATCGCCGATCGTGCTTTCATCGAGCAGGTTGGCCGCGCCGCGCACGATCAGCACGGGGCGCGCGGCGGCATCCTGGCTCCACACGGCAAGGCCGCGCTCGACCAGATCGCGCGAGGCATCGTCGAGCTGGGACTGGCCGGCGGAAATCTCCGCCCGCATTGCTGCTGCCGCTTCGGCCAGCGTGCGCCCGGCTAGCCGAGCGGTAATGTAGTTCGACGCCCGATCGAGCGCGCCGGGGCTCAATGCGCCGCCAATGGTGAGCACGCGGTTTTCCACCCCGCCATCCTCGCCCACCAGCACTGCCAGCGCCCGCCCCTGCCCGAGATCGACCAAGCTGAACTGCGCAAGCCGCTGTTCGCGCGGGGCAACCAGCACCATGCCTGCCGCGCCCGAAAGGTCGGAAAGGATCGCGCTTGCCTGCTTCAATGCCGCCTCGACCGGCCCGGCCTCGGCCAGCCGCGCCTCGATCGCGGCTTGTTCCTGTGCGGTCGGCTCGGCGACGCGCATCATCCCGTCGACGAAGATGCGCAGACCTGCATCGGTCGGCATCCTTCCGGCGCTGGTATGCGGCGCGGCGAGCAGGCCCGCCATTTCCAGATCGGCCAGCACCGAACGGATCGAGGCGGGCGAGAGGTTCAGCGTGCCATCCGCCGCCAGTGTCTTGGAGCCGACCGGCTGCCCGCTCTCGATATATTCCTCCACCACCCTGCGAAAAATCTCGCGGGCGCGGGCAGTCAGTTCGGTGACGGGAAGCGAGGTCATGGGGGCAATCTTAGTCTTTGCGCTTGCCGCGACAAGTGGCCCACGCCTAATGGCCGGCAAGCCTCAAACGGAGTTCCCCATGCGCCCTTCAGGACGCGCGCCCGATGAAATGCGCGCCATCACCATCGAAACCGGTTTCACCCGCCACGCCGAAGGATCGGTGCTGATCGGCTTCGGCGATACCAAGGTGCTGTGCACCGCGAGCGTCGAAAAGGGCGTCCCGCCATGGTTGCGCGGCAAGGGCGAAGGCTGGGTGACGGGCGAATATTCGATGCTGCCCCGCGCCACCCACACCCGCGGCGCGCGCGAGGCGGCCAAGGGCAAGCAATCGGGCCGCACGCAGGAAATCCAGCGGCTTATCGGCAGGTCGCTTCGCGCCGTGGTCGATCTGCAAAAGCTCGGCGAGCGGCAGATCACGCTCGATTGCGACGTGATACAGGCCGACGGCGGCACGCGCACCGCCGCCATCTCGGGGGCGTGGATCGCGCTGCGTCTGGCCGTGAACGGCCTGATGGCATCGGGCGATATCAAGCACGATCCGATTCAGGCGCAGGTCGCCGGCATCTCCTGCGGCATCTTCAAGGGCACGCCGGTGCTCGACCTCGATTACGACGAGGATTCGAACGCCGAGGCCGATGGCAATTTCGTGCTGCTGTCGGGCGGCAAGATCGCCGAGGTGCAGGCCACCGCCGAGGGCGCGACCTATGACGAGGAAGGCCTCCTGCGCCTCCTGCGCCTCGCCCGCATCGGCTGCGACCGGATCTTTGCCGCGCAAGCGGACGCGGTGAAGTAGGATGACCCGCCGCCTCGGCTCGGGCACGCTGGTGATTGCCACGCATAATGCGGGCAAGCTGAAGGAAATCGGCGCGCTGCTTGATCCTTACGGGGTCAAGTGCATTTCCGCCGGATCCCTCGGCCTGCCCGAGCCTGCCGAGACGGGAACCACCTTCGCCCAGAACGCTCTGATCAAGGCGCGCGCTGCGGCGGAGGCTTCGGGCCTGGCGGCGCTGGCGGACGACAGCGGCCTTAGCGTCGCCGCGCTCGATGGTCGCCCCGGCGTCTACACCGCCGACTGGGCGGAACGTCAGTGGTTCGAGGGCGCTCCCGGGCGTGATTGGTACATGGCGATGGGCAAGGTCGAAGGGATGCTCGCCGAAAAGGGTCCCGATACAGACCGCTCCGCCGCCTTCCACTGCGTCCTCGCCATTGCCTGGCCCGACGGGGAAAACGCGGTCTACGAAGGGCGCTGCGATGGCAGCCTGACCTGGCCGCCGCGCGGGACCATGGGCTTCGGCTATGATCCCGTCTTCGTGCCCGAGGGCAGCGCGCAGACTTTTGCCGAGATCGCGCCGGAACAGAAGCACGCGATCAGCCACCGCGCCGATGCCTTTGCCAAGCTGGTTGCCGAACAGTTCGGCGCGTAACTCAGCGCCGCGACAGGCGGGGCCTGGGATCGAGACGGTAGCCCATCACGTTGCCCGCCGGCCAGTAGCGGCAGACCAGCACCTCGTGACGGTTGTTGACGGCTGTGGCGCAGCCGACCTCGCGCGTTTCGGGCCAGATGATCTGGGTGTAATGCCCGACATCGCTCCACCGCCCGGTCGTGGACACTTCAGGGAAGGTGCCGGGGCGGAAGATGCGCTTTTCGGCGATGAACAGGTCGATCATCTGCCACGGGGCGTATTTATCGCGCGTCCCCATCCACAGGTTCTCGCCCTGCCCCAGCGACGCGAGCTCCGGCGAGTGACGGAACTGCCCGCGCGCGGCGAGCTCTTCGGCCCAGTCTTGCGCATCGCGGCGCAGGGAATGGTTCCAGCGCAGCGGTTCGAGCCCCAGCGCTTTGCGTTCGGCATTGTGTTCGCCAAGCCATTCCTGCTCCGCCGGGAACAGAGGTCGCTGGCTATCGCTGCGTTCTTGCGGCAGGGCGGGCGCGGCTGCCATAAGCAGCGCGGCGCCTGTCAGGCGGGCGAACAAGGGCATGAAACGGGAGCTCCGCATGATGTGTGTGTATCTGCCAACGGTTAAGCGGGGCTGAAAATTCCATCCGTGGCGCGCGCGCTTTACATCCACTGGCCGTTCTGTGCGAAAAAGTGCCCCTATTGCGATTTCAACTCGCATGTGCGCGAGGGCGTGGATGTGGCTGCATGGCAGGCCGCACTGATCGCCGACATGCGCGCCGAGGCGGCGGTGGTGGGTGGCGAGACGCTGACCTCGATCTTTTTCGGCGGCGGCACCCCTTCGCTGATGCCCCCTGCCCTTGTGGCGGCGCTGCTGGCCGAGGCGGAGCGGCTGTGGGGCTTCGATCCGGGGATTGAGATCACGCTGGAAGCCAACCCTTCCTCGGTCGAAGCGGCGAATTTCGCGTCGCTGGCGGCGGCGGGGATCAACCGGGTGTCGCTGGGGGTGCAATCGCTCGACGATGCAGAACTGCGCTTCCTCGGGCGGCTTCACGGCGCGGACGAAGCGCTGCGGGCGCTGGTGACGGCGCAGGACCATTTCGCCCGGGTCAGCTTCGACATGATCTACGCCCTGCCGGGCCACACGCCCGAATTGTGGGAGGCGCGGCTGACGCGGGCGCTGGGGTTCGGCACGGGGCACATGTCGCTCTACCAGCTCACCATCGAGCCCGGCACGCGCTTTGCCAGCGACGTGCGGCGCGGGCGTCTGGTGCCGCTGGACGATGATGCCGCTGCCCAACTTTTCGACATCACTCAGGAACTGTCCCTAGCCGCCGGTCTGCCTGCCTATGAAACGAGCAACCACGCCCGGCCGGGTGAGGAAAGCCGCCACAACCTCGCCTATTGGCGCTATCAGGATTACGCCGGGATCGGCCCCGGCGCCCACGGTCGGCGCGGCGGCGTGGCAACGGTGCGGCACAAGAAGCCCGAGAACTTCCTTGCTGCGGTCGCAGGTCAGGGGGATGGCATTGCCGAGGCCCGCGCCCTTGCCGTTTCCGATCAGGCCGCCGAGGCGCTGTTGATGGGACTGCGCCTGACCGAAGGCGTGGACATCGCGGCACTCTCGGCCCGCTTCGGTCTGCCGCGCGCCGGCCTGATCGAGGAGACTGCGCTCGCAAGGCTTGCAGACCTCGGGATGATGTGGGCCGAGGGTAACCGGATCGGGGTCATGCCCGAAGGGCGCGGCGTGCTGGACGCGCTGCTGGCCGAAGTGGTCGCCGATACGCTGGTCGCAGCATGAGCGCTGGCGATCTGGTCGAGGCATGGCGGGCGCATCTGGCCGACAGTCGTCGCCGATCGCCCCACACCGTGCGCGCCTATGTTGCTGCCGCCGCGCGCCTGGTGGCGGCACAGGACTGCGCGGACTGGCCGGATGTTGCACAGATCGAGGCCCACCACCTTCGCGCCCATCTCGCGGAACGCCGTGCCCAAGGATTGGGCAATGCCAGCACCGCGCGCGAGCTGTCGGCGCTCAAGGCCTTCATCGCCTATGCCCGCCTGCAGGCCGGGGACCCGGACCCCGCCCCGCCCCGCGTCAGAGGCCCGCGCCTGAAGAAAGGCCTTCCCCGCCCGGTCACTCCGGACGAGGCGAGCAATCTGGTCGATTTCGTCAATGACTTTGCCCAGACCGACTGGATCGGCGCGCGCGACCGGGCGGTGCTGCTGCTGCTCTACGGATCGGGTCTGCGTATCGCCGAGGCACTTTCGCTGACCGGGCGCGACAAGGAGCCGGGCGAAGTGCTGATGGTGACCGGCAAGGGCGGGAAGCAGCGGATGGTGCCGGTTCTGCCGATCACACGCGCGGCGGTGGCGGAATATGCGAAGGCCTGCCCCTATCCCCTTGGCCCGTCCGAACCGCTGTTCCGCGGGGCCAAGGGCGGGCCGTTGTCGCCCGGCATGGTGCAGCGTGCGATGGCCAATGCCCGGCGCGCGCTGGGCCTGCCGGATACGGCGACGCCCCATGCGCTGCGGCACTCCTTCGCCACGCACCTGCTGAGTGCGGGCGCGGACCTGAGGTCATTGCAGGAACTGCTGGGCCATGCATCGCTGGGATCGACCCAGATATACACCCGCGTCGATGCGGCGGCGCTGCTGGAGAATTACCGAAAGGCGCACCCCAGGGGTTAGGCGGCACGGGTGATGCCCGGTCACTCGCCCTTTTCGTGCGCCTCGACCGGCTTCCACGTGACCACGCGGTAGATATAGAACGCGACGCCCGCGAGCACGAAGGCAACCACGCCGTAACCGGCCAGCTTCTCGAACCGGTCCACCAGCGGCGCGGCGGCCTGTCCGCCGAAGATCAGCACTGCGTTCCAGATCGCCGAGCCGAGCGCGGTGAACAGCACGAAGCGCCACAGCTTCATCTTGGCAAGGCCCGCCGGCAGCGAGACGATGGTGCGCAGGATCGGCGAGAAGCGCAGCAGGAACACGATCCAGTCGCCATATTTGCGGAAGATGTCGCGCGCCTTGGTGAATTCGTCCCATTCGAAGGTCAGCCAGCGGCCCCAGCGGTCGATGATCGCCTTCAGCTGCTCCTCGCTCCAGCGCACGCCGATCCAGTACCAGAACAGGTTGCCCGCGACCGTGCCGGCCGTGGCGACCAGCCACACGGTGAGGAAAGTCATTTCGCCCTTGGCCACCAGCACGCCGGCCCCGCCCATGATCACCTCTGACGGGATCGGGGGGAAAATGTTCTCGGCCGCCATCAGCAGGAAAATGCCGATGTAGCCGCCCTTGTTGAGCAGTTCGAGAAGGAAGGCGGTCATGCTTGTCCAGTCGGGTGTTTGCGGGTTCTGGGGCGGGGGGTCAGGCGCCATCGCGGCGCTCGGCCAGGCGCCGTTCGATCGCATCCCAGATCATGCCCGCCGTATCAGTGTTGTTGAACCGGTCAATCGCCACGATGCCGGTGGGCGAGGTCACGTTGATCTCGGTCAGCCACTTACCCCCGATCACGTCGATGCCAACGAAGGTGAGGCCCAGCCGTTTCAGATCCGGGCCGAGCGCCGCGCAGATCTCCTGTTCGGCCTGCGTCAGCTGCGTGGGCTGGGCGCTGCCGCCCATCGCAAGGTTGCTGCGGAACTCGCCCTCGCCCGGAATGCGGTTGATCGCGCCGGCGATTTCCCCGTCGATCAGCACGATGCGCTTGTCGCCCTTGGCAACCTCGGGGAGGAAGGGCTGGACCATGTGCGGTTCGGGCCAGGTCTGGTTGAACACCTCGAACAGCGCGGTGAGGTTTTCGCCGTTTTCGCCGATGCGGAAGATCGCCTTGCCGCCGTTGCCGTGGATCGGCTTGACGACGATCGCGCCATGCTTGTCCATGAAGCGCCGCACCTCGTCCACGCTGCGGGTCACCAGCGTCGGCGGCATGAAGCGGCGGTAGTTCAGCACCATCACCTTTTCGGGCGAATTGCGGACATTGGCCGGATCATTGACCACCAGCGTTTCCGCCGCGATCCGCTCCAGCAAGTGGGTGGCGGTGATGTAGCCCATGTGAAAGGGCGGATCCTGCCGCATCAGCACCACATCTACATCCTTGCCGAGATCGAGCCGGACCTGATCGCCGCGCCGGAAGTGGTCGCCCTCGACCCGCTGCAGCGTCACCGGGAAGGCGTGGGCGAACAGGCGGTCATCCTCGTCAAGTGTCAGGCTTTCGACGTGATATTCATAGACCGCATAGCCCCGCGCCTGCGCTGCCAGCATCAGCGCGAAGGAGCTGTCGCCCGCGATATTGATCCGGTCGATGGGGTCCATCTGGACGGCTACGCGCAAGGTCATTCACTCAACTCCGAGGGGGGATCAGCCAAACGGCATCCATGCGTTTTCGATGTGGGTGGGTTTGCGCCCCGGTGCAAGCAGGAGCGCATCGATGCGGATATCCTCGCCCTGCGTCGCGTAATCCTGCCAGACGATCTCGACCGCCGCAGCCACGCGGGCGAGGCGGCGTTCGTCAATGGCATCGGCGAGGCTTGCGGCCTGCGCGCGCCATTTGACCTCGACAAAGGCGACGAGGCCGGTGCGCTTGGCGACCAGATCAATCTCGCCCGCCTTGGTCTTGACCCGCTCGGCGACGATCTGCCAGCCGTTCTGGGCGAGAAACATCGCGGCTTCGGCCTCGCCTTCGCGGCCGCGCTGGTCGGCCTCGTGCCGGTCCCGAGGCGACCGCGCAGTCATTCGCCCTTCAGCTCCAGCGCGCGGGCATACAACGTCGCGCGGTCGATGCCGGTCGCCTTCGCAACGATCCCGGCTGCCTTGCCCGGCCCCGCCTCGGCCAGTGCGGCTTTAAGGAGCGCGTCGGTATCGAGCACCGGCGCCTCGCTGTCGGACAGAGGCCCGATCAGCAGCACGATCTCGCCCTTGGGCGGGTGCGCGGCGTAGTGCGCGGCGAGGGCCGCGGCGGTGCCGGTGCGGCATTCCTCGTGGAGCTTGGTCAACTCGCGCGCGACTGCCACTTCGCGTTCCGGCCACAACCCGGCAATCGCCAGCAGCGAGCGTTCGAGCCGGGGTGCGGTTTCATAGAACACCAGCGTCGCCGCCACACCCGCCAGCCCTTCGAGCGCCTCGGTCCGCGCCTTGTCCTTCACGGGGAGGAAGCCTGCAAACAGGAAGCGGTCAGACGGCAGCCCCGCCATCGCCAGCGCCGAAACGGCGGCGCATGCGCCCGGAATGCTCGTCACCATGACGCCGGCCGCGCGTGCTTCACGCACCAGACGATAGCCCGGATCGGAGATCAGCGGCGTGCCCGCGTCGGATACCAGCACAACCGGTGCCTGCCTCGCCTCGTCGATCACCCGGGCGCGGGTTTCGGGCGGCGCATGATCGTCCAGCCGCTGGAGCCGGCCCTTGATCCCGTAATGTTTCAACAACTTGCCGGTAACGCGCGTATCCTCGCAGGAGATCATTGCCGCGCCCTGCAGCACGGCCAGCGCGCGCAAGGTGATGTCGCCAAGATTGCCAATCGGGGTCGCAAGGATATACAGCCCGGCTACGGGTTCCCACGCGGGAAGGGATGGAAGCGCCTCGGGTTTCACACGAGGGCTCATGGCGCACAGCTGAGGGGTCGGCAAGAATGAAGCTTCAGGATCGGGTGAATTGGGCCGTTTTGCGCCAATTGCGGGCGCGCAACATGGCGATGGCAGGCGCGGCGATGCTGGCGGCGGGGTGCGCGGTCGTGCCCAAGACCGCCCCGCCCCCGGTTGCGCCTCCGCCCGCGCCCGAGCCTTCGGCCACCGCGCTGCCCACGGACACCGGCCGCCACCGCATCGCGCTGCTGGTGCCGCTATCGGGCGATACCGCCGCGGTCGGGCAGGCGATTGCCAATGCGACCACCATGGCGCTGCTTGATACGGGCGCGGATAATCTGCGCATCACCACCTATGATACCTCCGCCGGGATCGGAGGCGCGGCGCAGAAGGCGATTGCCGACGGGAACAAGCTGATCCTCGGCCCGCTGACCGCCGATGCCGTGCCCGCGGTGCAGATGGCGGCGCGTCCGGCGGGTGTTCCGGTGATCGCCTTTGCCAATGATGCCTCGGTCGCCAGCGCGGACGTCTTCGTGATCGGCCACCTGCCAGAACAATCGATCCGGCGCTCGGTGCAATACGCTCGCACCAAGGGCGCGGCGCGTTTCGCCGTTCTCGCGCCCGAGGGTGATTACGGCACCCGCGCGGTCTCCTCGCTGGAGAACGCCCTGCGCGATTATGGCGGATCGCTGGTGCGCAAGGAAAGCTATGCGCGCGGCAACACCTCGATCGTCAGCGCGGCTGCGCGCCTGCGCGGTGCGGGCGGCTATGACACGGTGCTGATTGCGGATTCCGCGCGTCTCGGTGTCGATGCCGCGGGCGAGATCAACAAGTCTTCCCGCAACCGCTCCCGCATTCTCGGGACCGAATTGTGGAGCGGCGAGCAGTCCGTGACGCGCGCGCCTGGGCTGGAGGGGGCGCTGTTCGCGGCAGTATCCGACCAGCGCTACGCCCGCTTTGCCGATAGCTACAACACCCGCTTCGGCAACCAGCCCTACCGTGTGGCGACGCTGGGCTATGATGCGGTGCTGCTGACCTTGCGGGTCGCGCGCGACTGGAAGGTCGGCGCGCCCTTCCCCAAGAACGAGCTGTATGATCGCGGCGGCTTCCTTGGCGTGGATGGCGCGTTCCGCTTTGCCCGCAACGGCGTGGTCGAACGCGCGCTGGAAGTGCGCGAGATCAGGGGCGGCGAGGTCACCCCGGTCGATCCGGCACCGACGGGCTTCGGCAAGTGAGTATAATCGCTGGGGGTGGCTTGTGAGGCACGCGCGCGCGGCCCTATAACCGCGCGCATGTCCGATCCCACCCCTGACGACCTCTTCGCCAACACCCCCACCTCCAGCGGCGATTACAATGCGTCCGCGATCGAGGTGCTCGAAGGGCTGGAGCCCGTCCGCCGCCGTCCCGGCATGTATATCGGCGGGACGGATGATCGCGCTTACCACCACCTTGCCGCCGAAGTGCTCGACAATGCGATGGACGAGGCGGTGGCGGGCCACGCGACGCGGATCGAGGTGCGGCTCGATGAAGGCAACCGCCTGAGCATCGCCGATAATGGCCGCGGCATTCCGGTGGACGAACACCCCAAGTTCCCGGGCAAGTCGACGCTGGAAGTGATCCTGTCCACGCTCCATTCGGGCGGCAAGTTCTCCGGCAAGGCATACGCCACCAGCGGCGGTCTGCACGGGGTGGGTATCAGCGTAGTCAACGCGCTGTCCGCCCACACCCGCGTCGAGGTGGCGCGCGACAAGCAGCTTTACGCGCAGGAGTTTGCGCGAGGGGTGACGCAAGGGGCGATCCAGAACCTTGGCCCAACGCCCAACCGACGCGGGACCACGGTCAGCTTCGTTCCCGATCCGGAGATTTTCGGCGATCGCAATTTCAATCCCAAGCGGCTGTTCAAGCTGGCGCGGTCCAAGGCGTATCTGTTCGCGGGCGTCGAAATCCGCTGGAAGTGCGCGCCTTCACTGGCCTCCGAGGAAGTTCCCGCCGAGGCGGTGTTCAAGTTCCCCGGCGGACTTGCCGATCACCTCGCCGAACAGGTGGGCACGCGTGAATGTGTCACCGCGCAGCCCTTCACCGGCAGTCAGGAATTTCCGCTGGTCGACGGCATCGGGCAAGGCCGCGTCGAATGGGCGATCGCCTGGCCGCTTTATTCCGACGGCGCGACGAGCTGGTATTGCAACACCGTGCCCACTCCCGATGGCGGCACCCACGAACAGGGCCTGCGCACCGCCCTAACCCGCGGTTTGCGCGCGTTCGGGGAGCTGGTCGGGCAGAAGAAAGCGAAGGACATCACCGCCGATGACGTGATGACCGGCGCCGAGGTGATGCTCAGCGTCTTCATTCGCGATCCGCAGTTCCAGTCCCAGACCAAGGACCGCCTTACCTCGCCCGAGGCCGCGCGTCTGGTCGAGAACGCGGTGCGCGACCATTTCGACCACTTCCTCACCGACAATATGGAGCGGGGCAAGGCGCTGCTCGGCGAGGTGATGGAGCGCATGGACGAACGCCTCAAGCGCAAGCAGGAACGCGAGATCAAGCGCAAGAGCGCCACCAACGCCAAGAAGCTGCGCCTGCCCGGCAAGCTCACCGACTGCTCCGGCGAAGGCGGGCGCGAGACCGAATTGTTCATCGTCGAGGGTGACAGCGCGGGCGGCAGCGCCAAGCAGGCGCGCGACCGCAAGAGCCAGGCGATCCTGCCGATCCGCGGCAAGATCCTGAACGTCGCGTCCGCCACCGCTGACAAGATCCGCGCCAACAGCGAAATCGCCGACCTGATCCTCGCGCTCGGTTGCGGCACCCGCAAGGACTGCGACGCGGGCAATCTGCGCTACGACCGCATCATCATCATGACTGACGCGGATGTGGACGGCGCGCATATCGCGACGCTGCTGATGACCTTCTTCTTCCAGGAAATGCCCGACATCGTGCGCAAGGGCCACCTGTTCCTCGCCCAGCCCCCGCTCTACCGCCTGACTGCGGGCAAGGAGAGCCGCTACGCGCGTGACGATGCACACCGCGCCGAGCTTGAGGCGACGGTGTTCAAGAACAAGAAGGTCGAAGTCAGCCGCTTCAAGGGCCTTGGCGAGATGAACCCGCAGCAATTGCGCGAAACCACCATGGCCCCCGAAACGCGCGGGCTGATCCGCATCACGCTGCCGCAGGAATTCGAGGATCGCGCGGGGGTTGCCCGGCTTGTCGACGAGCTGATGGGCCGCAACCCGGAACACCGCTTCAACTTCATCCAGAACCGCGCCAGCGATGTGGACCGAGATTTGATCGATGCGTGAGGCGCTTGCCCCTGCCCTAGCCCTCATCCTGCTGGCACTGCCGGCAGCAGGGACCGCACAAGCACCCGCGCCCGCCGCTGCACAGGAGCAGACCGCGCTGGAACGCCGCAGCCGCGAGGTCGTCGGCCTGCTCAATGGCGAGGTGCAGCCCGAGGCGATTTTTACCGATGGCTTCCGCGCAGCCGTTGCCGATGCGCAGATCAAGGCGCTCTCAGCCAGTCTCACCGCGCAGTTCGGCCGCGCGCTGGAAGTGAGCCTGCTGGCCCCGCGCGAAGGCACCCGCGCCGCGCTGGAAATCCGCTTCGAACGCGGGCTGGCCAAGGGCGGGATCGCGATCGACCCGGCGCAAGGCAACCGCATCAACGAACTGCGCTTCACGTCAGTTGATGCGCTATCGGTTGCGGGAGACACGCCGCGCAAGATCAGCGGTGATCTTGCCGTGCTTCCCGGCACGGTCAACGCATGGTTCGCGCCGCTTGATGGCCCGCCGGTCATCACCCTCAACGCGCAGCAACCGCTCGCGCTGGGATCTGCGTTCAAGCTCTATGTGCTCGCCGCGCTGGCCGAGGATGTGAAGGCGGGCAAGCGCAAGTGGTCCGATACCGTGCCGCTCACGGAAAAGAGCTTCCCGAGCGGGCAGTTGCAGAACTGGCCCAAGGGCGCGCCGGTTACGTTGCACACGCTGGCGAGCCTGATGATTTCCATCAGCGACAATACTGCGACCGATCAGCTGATTGCGGTGCTTGGCAAGGCGCGCATCCTCAAGGTGATGAAGGACAGCGGCCACAGCGACCCGGCGCTGAACGACCCCTTCCTCACCACGCGCGAGCTCTTCCTGCTCAAGACCGGCGATGCCGCTGCGCTGTATGACTGGCAGCGCGCCGATGCCGAAACGCGCGCCGGGCTGGTCGCGGACGCGCTTGTGGCGGGGGCCAATACCACGCTCGACCAGGTCAACGCCGCGTTCGGCAATGGCCCCAAGGCGATCGAGATCGAATGGTTCGCATCGTCTGCCGACCTCGCCAAGCTGTTCGTCCATATGCGCAAGACCGCCGATCCGAAGGCGTTCGCCATCATGGCGATCAGCCCATCGGCCAATGGCGAGGCGATCCGGGCCAACTGGCCTTATATCGGCTTCAAGGGCGGCTCGGAACCAGGCGTGCTCAACTACACATGGTTGCTTACCGACAAGGCGGGCCGCGATTGGGTGCTCACCCTTGGCTGGAACAACCCCGATGCGGTTGTGGACGAGGGCAAGCTCAACGCCATCGCCCAACGTATCCTGCTGCTCCCTCGCTGATTTGCCAGCCCCCTACCCCTTGCGCCCCGGCGCGCGCGCCCTTATCGCTGCGGGGCGAAATTCAGTCTCACAGGAAAACTCATGGCCGACCAGCAGCCCAACGGACAGCAACGCTTCGAAGGCACCAAGTCCTATATCGCGACCGAGGACTTGAAGGTCGCGGTCAATGCCGCCGTCACTCTGCGCCGCCCGCTGCTGGTCAAGGGTGAGCCCGGCACCGGCAAGACCGTGCTGGCGCATGAAATCTCCAAGGCGCTGAATGCCCCGCTGATCGAGTGGAACATCAAGTCGACCACCAAGGCGCAGCAGGGCCTCTATGAATATGACGCGGTCGCCCGTCTGCGCGATGGCCAGCTGGGCGAAGAGCGCGTCCACGACATCCGCAACTACATCAAGAAGGGCAAGCTGTGGGAGGCCTTCACCTCGCCCCAGCTGCCCGTGCTGCTGATCGACGAGATCGACAAGGCCGATATCGAGTTCCCGAACGACCTGCTTCAGGAACTGGATCGCATGAGCTTCGACGTTTACGAAACGCAGGAGCGCATTACGGCCAAGGAACGCCCGATCGTCGTCATCACCTCGAACAACGAGAAGGAACTGCCCGACGCCTTCCTGCGCCGCTGCTTCTTCCACTACATCAAGTTCCCCGACCGTGAGACGATGCAGGACATCATCGACGTCCACTTCCCCGGCATCCAGAAGACGCTGGTGAAGAAGGCGATGGATATCTTCTACGACCTGCGCGAAGTGCCGGGCCTCAAGAAGAAGCCCTCGACCAGCGAACTGCTCGACTGGCTGAAGCTGCTCCTCAACGAGGACATGCCGCTGGACGTGCTCCAGAACAGCAATCCGGCCAGCGCCATCCCTCCGCTGCACGGCGCGCTGCTGAAGAACGAGCAGGACATCATGCTGTTCGAACGGCTCGCCTTCATGGCCCGCCGCAACCCGACCTGAACTAGCTGACCGGAAAGCAATCAATTCCGGCGCGCTTCAGGTCAATGCATGTCCGGTGGGCATCAGGGGCCGATGCGCGCAGGCGATAATATTGCGTGCCCTTGACCACCGCGGGCACGATCGTGACCCGCATAGATCGCAGTTCCGGCCTTTGCGCCAAGAGCATGTCCCAATGCATTTGCGCCTCGGGTTGCGATAGCGCCGCCATCAGCTGGATCGTCTGGCCCTTCGCGGCAGCTGGCGGGGCGGCGGGCGACGGGATTTCTGCGGGAGTTTGCGGCGAGATCGTCCGGCTTGCCGGCAGGCGGGCTGCGGCGGGCACGGTGTTGCTGCGGGCCAGCGCAGCGGCTTCGCGGCGCAGCACGTCGGGCGGGATCGGCACCAGCCCCCCGGTCCGCTGCGCAAGAGCCAGCGCTTCCGGCGCGCTCGGCAGCGCATCTTCGACCACGATCACCGCGGTCGAGCTTGCGCGAGTGATCTTGAACAGCTCGCTGGCAAAGGCCTTGGGCACGCGGATGCACCCGTGCGAGGCGGGGTAGCCCGGCAGATGGCCCCCGTGAATGGCAACGCCGTCCCATGTCAGGCGTTGCATGAACGGCATCGGCGCGTTGCTGTAGAGGTTGGAGCGGTGGAAGGTCTTCTTTTGCAGGATCGCGAAAACCCCCGTCGGCGTCTCCTTGCCGGGCTTGCCGGTCGAAACCGGGCTGGAACGCCACAGCACCCCGTCACGAAAGACATGCATCTGCTGCGAGGCGAGGCTGACGGTGATGACAACGCCGCTCGCCAGAACATCTTCGACGGTGCGGGTTGGCGGAGGTTCGGGTGTGGCTGTCGGTTCTGGCGCGGGAGCGACGGCACGATCGCCGGGCACCTCCTGCGATCCGGCACCTTCGGCAGCTGGCACGCAGCCGGGCAGCAGCAGCGCGGCCACCGGCAACCAGCAAAGATCGACCCGCAAGTGCCGCAAAGCCCAGCTCCGTTAACCACCGCAGTTAACGGTTAGTCGCGCAGCGGCTGCACGGCAAGGGAAAGCCCCTGATCGAAAATCTGTTACGCGGCGGCGCAAAGGGGCGCAGGCTGACCGGCCCTTGCGCGGGTTCAACCGGGTTTAGACCCCGCCCAGACCCCCTCCAGACCCCGGTTAGGCCCCGGTTAGCCCCCCGTCGCAGCGATGTTTCGCGTGAAACATTGCCGCCGCGGCGGATCAATCGAAGCTGTAGGCCAGCTCGAAATCGCCCCAGCGCCGCCCGCCGAAGACCAGCGGGACATAGACGTTGCGGACCACGACGTAGGAATTGCCGTCACCCTCCTGCCGGTAGACCGCCATCATGTAGGGCGCGGTGGAGATTTTCGCCTTGCGGTCGATCGCCTCCAGCATGATCCGTCCGTTGCGGCAGAACTGCGTGTCATGGTTGAGATCGCCCGTGGGAGTGCGGCTGCGTTCCGTCAGATGGGTCGGCAGGAAGCCATTCATGTCGGTGCAGGCCGCGGCCAAGACGCGGGAATCGCTCGCCTTTGCCCGGTCGAGGAAGGGGCGCCATTCGGCATGGGCCCAATCGGTCAGGCGCGTGCGGAACAGTGGCGGATTGGTGCCGGGTACGGGCTGGTAATCGGTATCGAACAGCGCCGCAGTGCCAATCGCCCCGCTGGCCAGCGCGGCTTCGGTATGGGCAGCGATCTCCTGCATCATCGCCTGCGCCTGTGCCACCATCGCGCTGTCCTCGGGGCTGAGGCCGGCATGGACGATCCGGTCGAACATCTCGGAGGCTGTAATTTCAAGCTCTTCCATCTTGCGATGGGCGCCGTGTAGGCGATCTTCGTTTTTCCGCGATGCGGCGTCGTAACTGGTCAGAACGCGTTGGACTTTGTCGACATGGCCCGAGATCGTGCCGGTCGAACGGGCGATGACGTCGTTCTGCTTGTCGACCTCCTCCACAAGGCTACCGACATTGGCGATGGTGCTCTCGATCCGGGCGACGGATGCGCGCGCCTCGCCGCTGGCTTTGGATCCCGCCTCGATCCGTCCGATCACCACCTCGGCCTCGCCGCCCAGGGCATCGATGGTCGCGGCGATTTCCTCGGTCGCCTTGCGGGTGTCGTTGGCAAGGCTTTTCACCTCCGAGGCGACGACCGCGAATGTCCTACCGGCATCGCCCGCGCGCATCGCTTCGATGGTGGCGTTGAGCGCGAGGATATTGGTCGTCTCGGCAATCTCGCCGATGTCCTGCGCGCTGCGGCGGACCTGTTCCATCGCGGCGGAAAAGCTGGTGACGTGCTGGCCGAGGGTGTCGACCAGTTCGATCAGCGAGGCAATCTGGCCGAGCGATGACTGGATCAGCGCCGTGCCCTCGGAAAGCCGCTCGATGGCGCGTTCGGAAAGCAGTCGCGCCTCATCGGATGCCTCGGCAACCTTGGTCTGGTCGGCCTCCAGCGCTCTCACCGTTTCGGCCAAAGCCTCATGTTCGGAACGCAGCGTCTTGGAGGATTGGATCACCGCCTCCACAACACCGGCGACGTCGGTGCACCCGACGGTCACCGCCCCGCAGCTTTCGGGGATCATCCCCAAGGCATGGGCATTGGCGGTATCGATGGCGAGGCTGTTCATGTCCGGATGCGGCCTTGTGTCGGAGTTGTCGAACTCTAGGCAGCGGATGGTAAGTTAAGGGTTAAAGTCCGCGGCTTTCCCCTCGCAGAAAGGGGACTGGTCAGGTCGCGGTGCGCGGGTTAAGCAGCAGCCCATGTTCTTCAACTTCGTCGACGAATTGCGCGCCGCCGGGATCGGCGCTTCCTTCAAGGAGCACCTCACCCTGCTGGAGGCGCTCGACAAGGATGTGATCGAGCAGACGCCCGAGGCGTTCTACTACCTCTCCCGCGCGACCTTCGTGAAGGATGAGGGTCTGCTCGACCGGTTCGACCAGGTGTTCCAGAAGGTCTTCAAGGGGATCATGACCGATTACGGCCAGAACCCCGTCGACATTCCGGAGGACTGGCTGAAGGCAGTAGCCGAGAAGTTCCTGACCCCCGAGGAGATGGAGAAGATCAAGTCCCTCGGCGATTGGGACGAGATCATGGAGACGCTCAAGAAGCGTCTGGAAGAGCAGGAAAAGCGCCACCAGGGCGGCAACAAGTGGATCGGCACGGGCGGCACCTCGCCGTTCGGCAATTCCGGCTACAACCCCGAAGGCGTGCGCATCGGCGGCGAGAGCAAGCACGGCCGCGCGATCAAGGTTTGGGAAAAGCGCGAGTTCAAGAACCTCGACAACACCAAGGAACTCGGCACCCGCAACATCAAGATGGCACTGCGGCGCCTGCGCCGCTTCGCCCGCGAAGGCGCGGCAGACGAATTGGACATCCCCGGCACCATCGAGGGCACCGCCAAGCAGGGCTGGCTCGACATCCGCATGCGGCCCGAGCGGCGCAATGCCGTCAAGCTGCTGCTGTTCCTCGATGTCGGCGGATCGATGGACCCCTTCATCAAGCTGGT
>JAIEOM010000034.1 GCA_019750455.1 Sphingomonadales bacterium
GAACGGACGTCGCACGCCGGTCGAGCGCGGGCCGCCGAACGGCACCTGCGTGTCGCCGCCCTCCTGCACCTGATCGAGCAGGTTGCGACCGTAGAGCGAGATCGACAGGCCATTCACGGGGGTATTCCACGTGATGTTGGCTTCCAGATTGCTAAGATCGTTGAGCCAGCCGAAGTTGTCGTCGGTGAAGGCGGCCTTGTCGCGATACTGGTAGTTCACACGGGTGAGGATGCTGCTGCTGCCCAGATCCCAATCGTGGATGAAGCCGGCACCGAACGTCACCGGCGGCACCCGCGGGACGCTGAGATCAAGATCGGCGTCGCTGATCCGGCCATCGCCCGAGATGTCGAACAGCACCCGGTCATAGCCTGCATCGATGATCCCGATGCTGGCGGTGAAGGCCAGCGACTCCGACACCCGCATTCGAGCTTCGGCTTCGAAGCCCTTGATGTTGGCATCGGCGGTGTTGAGGATGTTCTGCACCACGCCAGCCCCCGGGTCGGCAAGGTTCACCTCGCGCTGCATGCTTCCGACCTTGGTGATGTAGGCCGCCGCATTCAGCGTGAAGCTGCCATCGGCTGTCTGGAACTTGCCGCCGATTTCGTAATTGTCGACCTGCTCCTCATCAAAGCCTAGTTCGTTGGTCTGGGCAAAGGCGCGGTTGAACACAGCCACGTTGGTGATGCGGAAATTGTAGCCGCCCGAACGGAAGCCCCGGCTCCAGTGGCCGTAGATCTGGCTGTCAGCGAATTCATATTGCAGCCCGAGCTTGGGTGAGACGTTGCGGAACCTCACCTTGTCGGTGAAGCCATTGGTCTCGGTGGCCGGATTGAAGGGGGCCGTGCCGGTCGGGCAGGTCCCTGCGAGAACCGAACAGGGCGCGCGCGGCAGCACGTAGGTGACGGCCGCGTCCTTGGTTTCCTGATTCCAGCGGATGCCCGCGATCACTGACAGGCCATCCCTGAGCTGATACTGCGCGTTGGCGAACAGGCCGATCACCTCGTGATCTTGTTGCCCTCCCCCGAAGAAGCGCGGGGGTTGCAGGTTGACCGGCAGATCGCGGCGCAGGCTGCGCACTTCGGTGTAGGCGAGATCCTGCTTGAAGTAGAATCCGCCGAAGGTGAGATCGAGATCGTCGGTCGAGATCGCATAGCGCAGCTCGTTCGAGACCTGCTCCTGCGCGGTTTCGGTGTTCGAGTGGAACAGGAACACGGGGGTGGAATCGATGTCCCCGTTGGTTGTGGCGTCATACTTGCGCCAACCGAAGACGTTGGTCAGCGTGCCGGGTCCAATATCGATCGAAGCGGTTAGTGAGCCGGTCCAGATTTCGTTGGCGTAGCTGCCGGGTTCATCGATCGACAGGTCGTAGCTGTTGCGACCAAAGAAGCCGCGGTTCTGGCCGGACGGGCCATCGCCCTCGCTTTCGAAGTAATCGAGCTTGCCGAGCAGCGTCAGGCCGCCCAGTCGTGCCTCGAGCGCGCCGCGCAGGATCTTGGTTTCAGCCTTGCCGTGTTTGTCCGAAAGGATCGGCCGTGTGGCCGCTGCAAGATTGCGGAAATAGCCTTCGTCCTTGTTGAAATAGGCACCGACCTTGAACAGCAGCACGTCCTCGACGATCGGCCCGCTGAGTACCGCACTGGTCGTGTAGTTCGCGCCGCCGCGGCCACCATCGACCGGGCCATCGACTGCCGCGCGAATCTTGCCGCGGAAGTCCTCTGTGGGATTGCCGGTGTTGATCACCACAGCCCCGCCGGTCACATTGCGACCGAACAGCACGCCTTGGGGGCCACGCAGGATCTCGACCGAGTCGAGGTCGAACAGGTCGAACACCACCCCGCCGTTGATACCGAGATAGACCCCATCAACGAACACACCGACCGTCGGATCGATCGAGGGGATCGAGGAATTGATCCCCAGACCGCGGATCGAGAAATTCGCCGTGCCCCGGCTGGTGCCGACCTGATCGAGACTGACGGTGGGTGCCTGAAACGACAGGCCCGCAATGTCGCGAATCTTGAAGGCTTCCAGCGAGTCCGAGTTGAACGCGGTAACCGCCAGCGGCACGTCCTGCACGTTCTCGGCATCCTTGGTCTTGGTGCCGGTCACAAGGATTTCGTTGATCGTGTCGAGCGTGCTGGTGCGGGCCGCAGGTGCCTCTTCGGCCGCATCCTGTGCCTGAGCGGCCACCGGAATGACGGCAGTGGTGCAAAGTGCGATCGCAGCAATCCGCCTGATGGCAAGGCTGGTGTTCATTTTCGTTCTCCCCTCGTGATGTTGTGTTCTTTGAAAAAGGCCGCCTCTGTCTTCTCCCGACGGTACTGGATGTCTTCGCGGGTGGCGGCTTACTGGACCGCCAGACCGAACTGCATGCCGATCTTCTGGCCCAGCGTCTGGAGCGTGTCCTGAATGGTCGCGGGATGGTGGGCGTCCTCGAACGAGGTCACTTCGTTCCAGCGGTCCGCCAGGGCTTCGGCGGTCATCGACCCGTCCCGGAACATGGCGCCCTGCGCCTGCTCCCAGCGCAGCTTGGCGACCCATCCGCCGCCGACTTCGAACACGCCGCCATTCTCGCGCGAACTGTCGTGGCACAGCAGCGCAGCCAGCGGCGTGACATATTCCGGACCGAGCGCATCAAGCATCTGCTGCGGCATCACTGCCGCGGTCAGGCGCGAGGCTGCCGTCGGCGCGATGGTGTTGGTGAAGATCCCCTTGGCCGCACCCTCGACAGCGAGGGTATTGGCAAGCCCCACGATCCCGAGTTTCGCCGACGAGTAGTTGGCCTGCCCGAAATTGCCGTAGAGCCCCGCCGCCGACGTGGTCATCAGGATGCGGCCATACCCTGCGCCGCGCATCACATCCCAAGCGGCACGCGTGGTGCGATAGGTGCCGAGCAGGTGGACGCGGTAGATGATGTCCCATGCATCATCACCGAGCTTGTGGAACGCGGTATCGCGCAGGATCCCGGCATTGTTGATCAGCACATCGACCCGGCCAAAGCTGTCCATCGCCTGCTGGATGATGCGCGCGCCATCCTCGACACTGTCGGTGTTGGCGATGGCGGTGCCGCCTGCGGCCTCGATCTCGCGGACGACCTGTGCGGCAACGCTGCCATCCGCGCCGTTGCCATCGCCAGCCCCGCCCAGATCATTGACGACCACTTGCGCGCCGCGGCGGGCAAATTCCATCGCGTGGCTTTTCCCCAGCCCGTTGCCGGCGCCGGTCACCACCACCACGCGGCCATCATAGCGAAGGTCCATATTCAGTCTCCTTGAGGAATTTCGGACAAGCCGGGCGACACGTGCGCCGGCAGGATCAGTTCACGGCGCGGGCGTGCCCGGTCCAATGGGGTTCGCGTAGGGTCCGCTTCAGGATCTTGCCCGCCGCCGAAACGGGCAGTGCATCGCGCAGCTCGATCGAACGCGGGCATTTGTAATTGGCGATCAGGGTCTTGCAGTGCGCCTTCAGATCATCGGCCGTCAGGGTCTGACCCGGCTTGGGCACGATCACGGCATGCACCCGTTCGCCGAAATCGGGATCGGGGACACCAATTACCGCAACCTGCGCCACCGCCGGATGGGCTGCGACTGCGTTTTCCACCTCGGCGCAGAACACGTTCTCGCCGCCGGTGATGATCATGTCCTTGACCCGGTCGCAGATGAACAGGAAGCCGTCAGCGTCCTTGTAGGCGACATCGCCGGTCTTTACCCAGCCATCGATGATGGTCTTCGCCGTGTCTTCGGGCTTGTTCCAATAGCCCATCATCGCGCTGGGCCCGCGGGCCATGATCTCGCCCGGAACGCCGGGTGCGACTTCAACCCCGTCCGCATCGACGACCTTGGCTTCGGCACAGGCGAATGGCTTGCCCACCGAAAGCGCCTTGGGACCGCCCGGCACTTGATGATGGGGTTCGAGATAGCTGATCGTCGGCCCCATTTCGGTCTGGCCATAGACATGCAGCAGATTGACGTGGGGCAGATCGGCCTGAAGCCTGGCGAGGATGGGTGCCGGAATCGGCGAGGCTCCGAAGGACAGGCAGCGCAGGCTGCGCAGCTTTTCGGGCGCATAGGCATCGCTGGTCTGAAGCATCCCGATCATCGTCGGGACCAGCAGCACATCTGTGACCTGATGACGGTCGATCATCGCGATCACATCGGCCGGATCAAAGCGCGGCACGAACACATGCGTCGCCCCCTGGATCATCGCGCCGTGCGACATCCCGCCATCGGCAAGGTGGAACATCGGGGTCGCGTGCAGCATCCGCCCGCCCGGCGCCATGCGGTTCGCCAGCACGATGCCGATCGCTGCCGTCCACAGCGCGAGGAAGGACAGCATCACGCCTTTGGGAAAGCCGGTAGTGCCGCCGGTGTAATAGATTCCGGCGAGATTATCGTGGGAAGTGTCGTGCGCATCGATCGCCGTGCCTTGCGCGATCAGATCCTCCAAGGCGGTAGCGGCTTCATCCGTGGCAGCGTCCAGAATGATGTGCCTGAGGCTCCCTTCAGCTTGCGCGGCTATCGCGCGCGCGGCCTCGGCAAAGCCGGTGTCGAAGACCAACGCGGTGATCCCTGCATCGCGGATGCAATAGAGGTTTTCCTCGACCGACCAGCGGATGTTCATCGGCACCAGCACGCCGCCCATCCACCAGATGGCAAACTGCGCTTCGAGATAGCGGGCGCTGTTCCACGCCAGAATGCCGACGCGGTCTCCCGGCGCCACGCCCATCTGGCGCAGGCCATCGGCCGCACGGGCGACACGCTGGGCGAACTGCGCCCAAGTGTGCTGCTCCTCCCCATCAATGGTGGCGATCTCATCCGCGCGGAAGGCGGCGTTGCGCCGGACGGCATCGATCAGCAGCATGGTCAGCTGACCGCGACGACCGCTTCGCCGAGCAAGGTCTGCCGGCCATCCTGCGCGGCGGCTACGACCGCGATGCGAAGCCGGGTTTCGCCGTCCGCTTCGAACCGTTCGGTGACGGTGCCCGAGCAGTTGATCAGATCATGCACCTGCGTCATCGAAACGAACCGCGCACCGAAGCTGCGCAGACACCCGAGGCCAGCCCAGCGCGTGACCAATTGTGCAAGGCCGCCGAAAGACAGCATTCCGTGCGCGAACACATCGGGCAGCCCCGCCCTCTTGGCAAAATCGATGTCGATATGGGCCGGATTGTGATCGCCCGAGGCGCCCGCGTAGAGCGCCAGCATGGCGCGCGTGACCGGACCGAAAGTCGTGCCGGGCAGCTGGTCGCCCACTTGTGCGGCCGCGAGATTTGCGTGAGCCATGTCGGTTTCTCCCCTCTCAGCCAAGCCGGTGCAGCAGCGTGCGGGTGGCAGTGATCAGCGTGCCGCGCTCTGCGTGAGACACGGTGGCTTCGACCGTGACGAACTCCATCAGCCCGCCCTTCTTCTCGTAGAAGTCGATGATCTTCGTATCGAATTGCAGGGTGTCGCCGGCAAAAACGAGGCCGTGGTAGGCATAGCTTTCATCACCATGCAGCAGACGGCGGAAATCGCACTTGAGCAGTGTGATCAGCGAAGGTTGGCCAAGCCGTGCGCGTTCCTCATCGGCCATCGCCTCGATTGCCATGAAGAAGCTTGGCGGCGCTGGCAGGTCGGGATAGCCAGCGGCCTGCGCGGCTGCGATGTCGGAATGGACAGGATCGGTTTCCCCGAGCGCCTTGGCGAAGAAGCGGATACGCCCGCGCTCGACCTCGACCGAAACGGTCGGCAGGGCATGGCCCTTGGTCGCGCGATCGAAAAGCCCGGCAGGTTTGGCGGCAACGTCGGCCTGCGACATCATCTGTCTCCCATTGGCCCCGTCCTGTTGGCGGAAGGTGGCCCGTTGGCGTCAGATGTGATCGGCGTGCGACAAAGCGTCCAATTCATTCTTGTTGGACACCATGACTGATAGTCATGGCTAAACGGTGCGGGCGCGGCTCCGCATTTCGGCCAGAAACGCGCGCACAGCAGGCTTGGGGTCCCAGCGCGATCGGACGGCACAAGCCAGCGGGGACGGCGCGAAAGGGCTGACGTCCGTGATGATGCTGAAGCCGTTCGCAAACAGGGAAGTCGCAGCGAGTCCTGCGGTCGTAACCCCGATGGCATCGGAGGTGGCGACGATCTGCCGGACGATCGAGAAATTGTCGATCACGTGGAGATGCTTGCGCCAATCGACGCCGCGCGATTCGTAGATTTCGCGGATGACGACGCCGTAGGGCCGCGAATCCGTCGGGGTGATGAAGTCGTAATCGGCCAGATCCGCAATGCCGATCCCGGTGCGGCCGAGCAGCGGGTGCCCCTTTCGCACAAACAGCACGCCCTGCATTGTCGCCACCGGCTCGCGCCGCACATCGCTCCATTCCGCAAAGGCAGCATCGAACCCGAGCGCCACATCGACGCTGCCGTTGCGCAGCAGCCGGATCATCCTCTCGAAGCTCGATCCGATGACTTCGTAACGGATGCCGGGATGGCGGGCGAGCAGCGCGGCCAAGGGCTCGGCCAGCAGCCATTCGAGCGACGCGGGGCAAACGCCGACCCGCAGCGGTCCTGCATAGGGATCGCCGCGTTCTCGCGAGCCTTGCAGCAGCGATCGCGCGTCATCCAGCAGCCGCTCGGCCCGCTCGACGAAATCGCGCCCTTCCTCGGTCATCAATGCGCCGCGCGAGGTTCTGAAGAAGATCGCAAAACCCAGCTCGCGCTCTAGGTCGGCGATGCTCTTGGTGATGCCCGATTGGGTGAGACCGACGATCTCGGCCGCCCGTGTGAACGATCCACCATGGGCGACGGCTACGACATGATTGAGACGCGGGTCCAGCATCAGCCATGACTAACAGGAATGAAAGGCCCGCACAATGAATTGGACGGGGCGCTGCCTGGCCTCCGAAAAGGCGGGCATACCAGCGCGCAGACAGGCGCGGCCGAAGTGCAATTTGCAGAAAAGATGCCGGGAGAGGACATGCTGAAGACCGACGGGCGCACCGCCTACAATGCGGATCACGAGATGTTTCGGGATACGGTGCGTAAATTCCTCGAACGCGAATTCCTGCCGCATTTCGATCAGTGGGAAGCCGATGGCATCATCGACCGTTCCTTCTGGTACGCCTGCGGCGAGGCGGGGCTGCTCTGCCCGACCGTTCCCGAAGAACTGGGCGGGCTTGGCCTCGACTTCCGCTACAATGCGATCATCGACGAGGAAATCGGCTATGCCGCAGGCACGCTGTCAGGCACCTCGCTGCAATCGGACATCGTGGTCGACTACATCGTCGAATATGGCACCGACGAACAGAAGGCCGCTTATCTTCCCGGCATGATTTCGGGCGAGCTGATCACCGCCATCGCCATGACCGAGCCCGGCGCCGGCAGCGACCTTCAGGGCATCCGCACCACCGCACGCCGCGACGGCGATCATTACGTCATCAACGGCGGCAAGACCTATATCACCAACGGCCAGAACGCCGATCTGGTGATCGTGGTGGCGAAGACCGATGCCAGCCTTGGCGCCAAGGGCACCTCGCTGATCCTGGTCGAAGCCTCGCGGGACGGGTTTACCAAGGGGCGCAATCTCGACAAGATCGGGCAGCATTCGGGCGATACGTCGGAACTGTTCTTCGAGGATGTGCGCGTGCCGGTTACGAACCTGCTGGGCGATGAGAACCGCGGGTTCATCTACCTGATGAGCCAGCTGGCGCAGGAACGCCTGTCGCTCGCCATCTCGGCGCAGGCCGCCGCCCAGCGCGCGTTTGACGAGGCGGTAGCTTTCACCAAGGACCGCAAGGCCTTTGGCAAGACCGTTTTCGACTTCCAGAATACCCGCTTCACGCTCGCCGATCTCAAGGCGAAGCTTCAGGTCGGCTGGGCCCATATCGACTGGGCGTTGCAGCGGCATATCGAAGGCAAGCTGACGGCTGACGAGGCTTCGGCTGCAAAGCTGTGGCACACCGAAACGCAGTGGCAGGTCGTCGATGCCGCGCTGCAGCTGCATGGCGGCGCGGGCTACATGAATGAATATACCATCGCCCGCCTGTGGCGCGATGCACGGGTGCAACGCATCTATGGCGGCACATCGGAAATCATGAAGGAAATCGTGGGGCGCTCGCTGTGAGCGGGCCTCTTTCCGGTATCCGCATCATCGAGATTGCGGGGATTGGCCCCGGGCCATTCTGCGGCATGATGCTCGCCGATCACGGCGCCGAAGTGATCCGCGTCGACCGACCGGGAGGACAGGCGCTGGTCGGCGATCCGGCCAAGGACTTGCTCAACCGCTCGCGCCTGTCCGTCATTATCGATTTGAAGAACCCCGCAGGCATTGCCGCTGTCCGGCGGCTGGTGGCCTCTGCCGATGGCCTGATCGAAGGCTTTCGGCCCGGGGTGATGGAGCGGCTCGGGCTTGGCCCCGATGTGCTCCTCGCGGACAATTCGAAGCTGGTTTACGGACGCATGACGGGGTGGGGTCAGGATGGTCCCTATGCCCATGCCGCCGGTCACGATCTCAATTACATTGCGCTTTCAGGCGTGCTGGACGCCTGCGGCCGGGCCGGCGACAAGCCGACGCCGCCGATGAACCTGCTCGGCGATTTCGGCGGCGGCGGCATGATGCTCGCCTTCGGGATGGTCGCAGCACTTCTCTCAGCGCGCGGCACTGGCAAGGGACAGGTGGTCGATTGCGCCATGACCGATGGCAGCGCGGTGCTGGCAACGATGATCTGGAGCCTGCGCTCGAGCGGCCGCTGGAACGATGCGCGCGGCACCAACTTCCTCGATACCGGGGCGCATTTCTACGACTGCTATGAAAGCTCGGATGGCAAGTTCATTTCCGTCGCGCCGGTCGAACCGCAGTTCTATGCCGATCTGATTGCGCGGCTGGGTCTGGCGGAGGACAGCGATTTTCACGTCCAGAACGATCCCCGCGGCTGGCCTGCGTTGAAGGACAAGCTTGACGCCCTGTTCCGCACGCGCACGCGCGACGAATGGTGCGCGCTGCTCGAACATACCGACGCCTGCTTTGCGCCGGTCCTGTCGATGGCAGAGGCACCGTTGCATCCGCATAATCAGGCGCGCGGCACCTTTATCGAGGTGGACGGCATCACCCAGCCTGCGCCTGCACCGCGATACTCCGGCACGCCGACCGCGCTGCCGGTTCCGCTTGCCCATGATGCCGAGCGGATGCAGCCAATCTGGGCCGCACTCGGCTACACCGAGACCGAACTTGAAACGTTGCAGGCCGCTGGCGTGATCGCCTGACCGCCCGGCACCCATACTGGAGATTTTCGATGTCTGCTCAATCCCGCGAAGTTCTGGTTGCCGGTGTCGGCATGGTGCCCTTCCTCAAGCCCAGTGCGGGAGCGACATACGACGAGCTTGGCCGGGCGGCGATCCAGCTGGCGCTGGCCGATGCCGGGATTTACTATGCCAACGTCGAACAGGCCTATGCGGGCTACGTGTTCGGCGACAGCTGCTGCGGGCAGCGCGTGGTCTATGGCGCCGGAATGACGGGCATCCCGGTGATCAACGTCAATAACAACTGTTCGACCGGGTCGACCGCACTGTTCCTCGCGCGGCAAGCGATTGCCTCGGGGGTGGCGGAATGTGTACTGGCAGTCGGCTTCGAACAGATGAACCCCGGCGCGATCGGCAGCGCCTATGCTGACCGCCCCAGCCCGTTTGCCGATTTCGATGCTGCTTGCGATGCGCTGGTCGATGTCGAACTCCCCCTCGCACTGCGATACTTCGGCGGCGCCGGGCGCGAGCATATGGAGAAGTTCGGGAGCACGATCGAGGATTTCGCAAAGATCCGTGCCAAGGCAAGCCGCCATGCAGCCAAGAACCCTCTTTCCGTTTTCCGCGCCGAGATGACGGTCGAGGAAGTGCTGGGTTCGCAGGTTATCTGGCCCGGCGTAATGACCCGGCCGATGGCGTGCCCGCCCACGTGCGGAGGCGCTGCCGCCTTGCTGGTCTCGCGCGATTTCGCAAAGCGCCACGGGCTCGATCCGGCAGTCAGGATTGCGGCGCAGGCCATGGCCACAGACACGCCGGAGACGTTCGAGACCAACAGCATGATCGCTCTGGTCGGCGCTGACATGACCCGCCGTGCGTCACAAGCGGTCTACGAAGCCGCAGGGATCGGTCCGCAGGATATCGGCGTGGTCGAACTGCACGATTGTTTCGCCCACAACGAACTCATCACCTATGAAGGCCTAGGTCTGTGCGGCGAAGGCGAGGCTCCGCAGTTCATCGCCGACGGCAACAACACCCATGGCGGGCGGATCGTCACCAATCCGTCTGGCGGGTTGCTCTCCAAGGGTCATCCCCTCGGCGCGACGGGACTTGCACAGTGCTATGAGCTGACGCACCAGCTCCGCGGCACAGCCGAAGCGCGTCAGGTGGAAGGGGTGCGGCACGCGCTTCAGCACAACCTCGGCCTTGGAGGGGCTTGTGTTGTGACGCTCTATGAGAAAGCCCTCATCTGAGCGGTGGAGTTCTGCCTTCTCCATCGGATCGATTGTCCGAAATCCGTGAGGAGAAGGAGGAACTGCAACTTGATCACCGAATGTGGGGCGCACAACCGGCTGCCCCCACTATGGTGCGTCCAATGGGCGGCTCCTGACAAAAGCGGCCATTCATCCCGCCTTTCGTGAACGACCGGCTTTGCAACAGGATTAGCCTGATCGTCTGAGGGGCCGACGGCAGGGTCGAAGCTTTCTTCCGGCATTTCGATGAAAAGGCGAACGTCGCCCCGAGAGAGGCGGGTCTCAGCTGCGCGCGTTAACCCTGATTCGCAGGAATTTCGCATCGGACGGAGGCCCTGCGAGGGTGCCAGAAAAGAGGCTCTGCCCAGTACCTCAAAACGAGAAAAGCCCCGATTTCCCGGGGCTTTTCAAAAACTTGTCGACGGCAACTTAGCGACCGCCAAGGCTTTCCCTAATCCATGCCCACATAACGGCCTCCTAGCATTGGTTAACCCGATGCCTAGATATGTAACACTTTATTAACCCTAATCAAGCGTTAACTGCCGTCCGTCCTCCGCCCATCATTGCCAGAAGTTCGGGCATGGCGATCGCCCGCGAGAAGAGATAGCCCTGCGCCTGATCGCAACCCATGGCGCGCAGGGTGGCAGCGACAGTGAGGTCCTCGACCCCTTCGGCAACAACCACCTTGCCCAGCGAGTGCGCGATTTCGATCGTGGCGCGCACCACGGCCCGGCTCTCCTCGGACGTCGCCATGTGCTGGACGAATTTCTTGTCGATCTTGAGCTCGGAGCTCGGCAGCTTCTCGATGTATTCGAGGTTCGACTGTCCCGTGCCGAAATCGTCGATCGACAGGCCGATGCCACGTGCCTTCAAGGCTGCGATCTGCGGGGCGATTCGGTGGTCTTCCAGCTTGGCGGTCTCTGTGAGTTCGAGCGTCAGGTTCTCGGGCGGAAAATTGTAACGGCCAAGCAGGGTCATGATGTCGAACAGCAGGTGTGTGTCTGACAGGCTTTTGGCGGACATGTTGACCGCCAGCTTGAAACGCGGGTCGAGTGCGATGGCCTGCTTGCCGTCGATCAGAGCCGATTCCATGACGATCAATGTCAACTCGTTTATCCGGTCGCCGGCTTCGGCGGCGAGCACTAGGTCCTGCGGGTTCACGAATTCACCGCCCGCCGGCTGCCAGCGAATCAGCGTCTCGGCCCCCACAATGCGGCCCGAGGCGAGGTCGACCTTAGGCTGGTAGGCCACCCCGATATCGCGATCGCGCAGACCCTTTTCGAGCACGCGGATCAGTTCCAGACGGTGATTGCGCGCTTCGAGATGGGCGGCATCATTGATGATGACACGCACTCCGCGCGTGGTGGCCTCTTCCGCCGCCTGCATCGCCTTCTTGATCCGCAGCGCCACGGGCAGGTCGTAATTGGTGTCGACCCCCAGCGCCGGCGCGCCGGTCGAGGACTGCCATTCATGGCTGATCGCGGTCTTCAGCATCAGCGCGAGGCCATCGGCATGACGTTCGAGATCGATTGCATCCGTTCTTGGTGCGAGCCAAACCAGCAGATCACGCTCGAAGGCCACATCGCCGATCTGACCTGGTCCCTTCACATAAGAGATCAGTGTGTTGACGAAGTCACCGATGTCACGCGAGGACCACTCTTCGGAAATCTCGGCAAGGTTGGCGATCTTGAGCGCATAGATATCGCAATCGGCGCTCGGCTTGTCCGAGCTGATCGCGCTGGTCGTCATCGCGTCGACGTCGGTGCTGTAATATTTGCGGTTGATGCGGTGGAAACCGAATGCCGCTCCGCCCATCACCAGCAGGGCCGACATGATGTCGATATGGATCGTAAATTCGTCGAGAACGAAGGGAATCACAAGGAGGAACAGCGCCGCCGTAACCATCGGTTTCGTCCGACGTCGCACGACTGCCTGCATCAGCACCGCCGCCGCCGCCAACGCCATCGCGGGGTACCACATGAGGTCGACCGGGGTGCCACGCTTTAGCGTGTGGGCCCCGAGTATGTGGAACATGGCGCCCGGCAGTTTGCCATAGATCGGATGCCTAAAGATGTCCGACTCATCGATAAAAGTCTTGCCGATGATGACTTTCTTTCCGACGAAGTTCTCTGCCGACACCCGGCCACGCAGAACATCGATGTAGCTGTAGCTCGGGATTGTTCGAGGGTTAAACGCGTAGTCCGGACGATAGCGAGCGGCGGATCCAGTGTAGCCACCGAGGACGGACGAAATCGCGGGATAGATCTTGCCATCCTGTTCCACCCAGGTTTCGAAGACCACCGTAAGTTCGAACGGCGCCATAGTGCCCAGCATTGATGCGAGCGACGCCCGGTCACGAAACATCGGCAGAGGCGCATATGTTTCACTTGAGGATAGGCCCGATGCGCCTGCTGGAAGCATACCGAGCCATACCTTGCCCTTGTGCCTATCCAGTGCGCGAGCAAACTCGACGTCATCGGCAGTGTTGCTCGGGTCGGCGTGAGCGCGGTCCCAGACGATCTTCTCCACCCCAGAGGCGAAGAGGCGGTCCAACAGCTGGCCGTCATCGCGGCGTGAAGGAAGCGGCTTGCCAAGCTCGTTGAGTGCAGTGTGATCAACGGACACAAGAACGATGTCTTGCGGTGCAGGACGGGTCCGGAGCTTCGCACGAACTGCGCTGTAATAATCCTCAGCCGGAAGCGGCATTTCAATATAGCCTGAAACCACACCGAAGATTATCGCGATAAGCGCGACCTTGATACGCTTGTGACGCAGCAGGTCGCCGCCGGACTGGCCCTTTGCCTTGATGTCCGCATCGGCCACGTCCTTCCGGCCAGACCCGAAGGCGCGCCGGATTCTGTCGGCCAGAGATTGAAACGAGGCAATGATCACACGCGCTATCCCGCAGGGGAACCCAAGCTCCTCCCTAGGATGTAGTGGTTAATTCATCGCAAACGGATTGGGCCGGAGAGCCTGTGGTCAAGTTCAGAGCACCCGCGGCGCGAGCGCGCCAAGCAGGAGGGTGAGCGTTCCCAGACCAACCGAAAGGTGCCAGCGCAGCCGCAGAAAATCGGGCGCGGCATATCCCAGTGCACGATCGACCAGCGGGGAGGCGAGGATCAGCGCGCCCAGATAGAACAGCGCCGGGCCGGGCCATTCCCACCCGAAGCTCCACGGCAGGAACAGCGCCACGGCGAGCAGGCTGGGCATGATGGCAAGGACATATGCGCCCGTCGTCGCCCTTCCGCTCTGCACCGCCTGCCCCCACCACACCCCGCCGAGGAAGCTGAAGATTGCCGCAGCATAGGCAAAGCCGCCCGCCAGCGCCGCATATCGCCATTCGTGCCCGGCAAGGATCATCGCGCAGCAGAACACTTGGGGCAGCAGCCCCGCATAGCCGAGCACACGGGCTGCGGGGGTCAGTGAAGTTTGTCCGTCCATGGCGCCTCAAAGCGCATCGCGCGCGGCGGTTCCCGCCCGGCTTGCGAGGTGCGCCGGATTGCGCCACTTGGAAGCCCATGGAGCTATTCGATCTCACCGGCCGCACGGCCATCATCACCGGCGGCAATGGCGGGCTTGGCCTTGCGATGGGCCGCGGTCTCGCCAAGGCGGGCGCCAATGTGGCGATCTGGGCGCGCAACGCCGACAAAAACGCAGCGGCGGTGGAGGAATTGCGCGGGCTCGGCACGGGCGACGTTCTTGCCCTGACATGCGACGTCGCCGAAGACAGCGCGATCGCGGGAGCCATGGAGCAAACGCTCGGCACTTTCGGCAAGGTCGATATCTGCTTCGCGAATGCCGGGATTTCAGGAGCCGGCACGGCCATCCCCGACATCACCGCCGAAGGCTGGGACCACACGCTGGCCGTCAACACCCGCGGCGCGGCGCTGGTCTACAAGCATGTCACCCGGCACATGATCGAACGCGCCAAGGACGGCGATATGGGCGGCAAGCTGATCGCGACCTCGTCCGGACAATCGATCATGGGCGTGAACCGCTCGTCCGATTATGCCGCGTCCAAGGCTGCCCTGAATGGCCTGACCCGCGCCGCTGCCTTCGAACTGGCGCGCTACCAGATCACCGCGAATGCTCTGCTGTTCGGCTTTTACGAGACCGACATCACCGCCAAGGCTGATCCCAGATTCGCCGAATGGATGAGCCGCCGCATCCCTCTGCGCCGCCCAGGCGATCACGCGGGGCTGGAAGGGCTGGCGGTATTCTTCGCCTCGCCGCACAGCGATTACATCACGGGACAATGTCTGCCCGTGGATGGCGGCCTGTGCATCTCGTGATGCGGTTTTGGGCCGGAACGCTGCCCTTCCCCAACCGTTAGGCTTGCATCCCCCCCCCGCAACCGGAAGCCTCTCCCCCGTGTCCGACGACGACCAGATTCCCGATTTCGACAAGCTTCCCGAAGACCGCAGCCGCCAGCGGGCTGTGCCGGCGGGGCGCATCGCGCGGCTGGGCACCTTCGGGCGGCTGGTCGGCGGCGTGGCCGGCGGCATGGTCGCCGAGGGCGCGCGGCGGCTTGCCAGCGGAGAGGGTGTGTCGGCGCGCGACCTGATCCTCACCCCCGGTAATGTCCAGCGCATGACCGACCGGCTCAGCCACCTGCGCGGGGCGGCGATGAAGATGGGGCAGATGATCAGCCTCGACGCGGGCGACTTTCTTCCCGAAGAGCTGTCGCGCATTCTCGCCACGCTGCGCGATCAGGCCAACTTCATGCCGACGCGGCAGCTCGACCAGGTCTTGAAGTCCGAATGGGGGCCCGACTGGCGCAAGCAGTTTCGCTGGTTCAACCCCCGCCCCATCGCCGCCGCCAGCATCGGGCAGGTCCACAAGGCCCTTACCCGCGATGGCGAGGAGCTGGCGATCAAGGTGCAGTATCCGGGCGTCGCCAAATCGATCGATAGCGATGTCGATAATGTCATGACGCTTCTGAAGGTCGCAGGCTTCGCCCCGCCCGAGCTGGAGATGGACAAGCTGATGGCTGCGGCCAAGCAGCAGCTTCACGAAGAGGCCGATTACGAACGCGAAGGCCGCCAGATGGCGCTTTATCGTGAGCAGCTGGCCGGCGTCGAAGGCTTCGTCGTGCCGCGTTTGCATGAAGGGCTGACCCGCGGCTCGATCCTCGCGATGAGCTTTGAAGAAGGCGTCAGCATCGAGGAACTGGGCAACGAGAGCCCCGAACGCCGCGACGAGGTGTTCGCCCGGCTGATCAGGCTGGTAACGCGAGAGCTGTTCGATTTCGGCGTGATGCAGACCGATCCGAACTTCGCCAATTTCCGCTACCGGCGCGAGACGGGGGAGATTGTCCTGCTCGATTTCGGTGCCTGCCGCCCGGTCGATCCGGCGGTGGCGAACGGCTATCGCAAGATGCTGCTCGCCGGTTTGCAGGGCAATGCCGAGGAGGTTCTCGCCGCCACGATCGAAGCCGGGTTCATGATGCCGATCGTAGCCGAAAAGCACCCCGAGCGGGTGCGGCGGATGATCGACATCGTCATCAACGAAATGCGCGCCGATGCCCCCTTCGATTTCGGCGACCGCGCCTTCATTCCGCTACTGCGCGAGGAAGGCTGGGCAATCGCGCAGGACAAGGACACCTGGGCCTTCCCGCCGATCGAGACCCTGTTCGTGCAGAGAAAAGTCAGCGGCACGGCGCTTCTGGGGGCGCGGCTGAAGGCCAGGGCCAACATCCGCCGGATCACGGAGGAAGTGCTGGCGAGCACATCGCCGATGGGCGCAAACGCCGCCTGATACCGGCCAGACCCGCCCTTGCCCCCCTCCAGGCTCTCGTCAGATACGGCTTGCCGCCCTTTGCTACCCGTCAACGATGTTTCACGCGAAACCAACGAGATAGTCTGTGGACACGGTCGATCGTTTGTAATATCCGCGCCGCATGCATGGGGGAATGGAACACAAGACTGGCGTATTGTTCGTGTGTCTGGGCAATATCTGTCGGTCACCGATGGCTGAAGGCGCGTTCCGTGTTGCGGCACAGGAGCGGGGCCTTGCAGTCCATGTCGATTCAGCCGGAACCGCATCCTACCACGTCGGCCAATCACCCGATCCGCGCGCCATCGAAGCGGCACGGGCGAACGGGATCGACATAGCCGGCCAATCGGCCCGCCAGCTCGAGCGGGACGATTTCTACCGTTTCCGCCATATCATCGCCCTCGACCGCGCCAACCTCGAAGCCATCCGCATCAAGGCACCGCGTGACGGAACGGCGAGCCTGGCCATGCTGCTCGATGCGGTCGAGGGGCGCCGGGGCGAACCGGTCGCCGATCCCTATTATGGCGATGCAGCGGCCTTCGATGCGGCATGGCGGGTGATCAACCTCGGGGTTACAGCGTGGGCCGAGCGGCTGGCGCGCGTGGCCGCGACGTTACGCTCCTGATCTAGCCGCCCCGCAGCAGCTGAACGCCCCAATCGCGCTCGAACAGATACAGCAAAATCCTCGCCGCCTCGCCGCGGGGGGAGGTGAGGCCCCCGTCGCGCTCCATCAACAGCCGCGCATCGCCATGGGCCACGGGCAAAAGGCGCTGGGTCTGTTCAAGATCGGCGATCCGGAACCCCGCCTCGCCCGATTGCCGCGTGCCGAGCAATTCGCCTCCGCCTCGCAGCTCCAGATCCTCCTCGGCAATCCGGAACCCGTCCTGCGTCTCGCGCATCAGGGCGAGCCGCTTTTTGCCAGTTTCGGACAGTTCTTCGCCGCGCAGCAGGACGCAGCGGCTCTTCAGCGATCCGCGCCCCACCCGCCCGCGCAGCTGGTGCAACTGCGCAAGGCCGAATCGTTCGGCCTGTTCGATGACCATCAGCGTTGCGGTCGGCACGTCGACGCCGACTTCGATCACCGTTGTCGCGATCAGGAGCCGCGCCTCGCCCGAGACAAACCGCTCCATCGCCGCGTCCTTGACCTCGGGGCGGAGCTGGCCGTGGACCATCACCACGGCATCGCCGAATTGCTCCTTGAGCGCGGCATATCGGGCTTCGGCGGCGGCGATATCGGCAAGGTCGGGAACGCCATCGATCTCGCGCACCATCGGGCAGACCCAATAGGCCTGTTGCCCGCTGGCTAGATGCCGCGCGACGCCGGCAACCATCTCGTCCATCCGCGCCTGCGGGATGACAAGTGTCTCGATCGCCTGCCTCCCGGGCGGCAGCTCATCGAGGCGGCTAACGTCCATCTCGCCATATTGCGCCAGCGTCAGGGAACGCGGGATCGGTGTGGCAGTCATCGCAAGGGTGTGCGGCGCGCGCCGGCCCTTCGCGGCAAGCGCGAGGCGCTGGGCGACACCGAAGCGGTGCTGCTCGTCGATCACCACCAACCCGAGATCGCGGTAATTGACCGTGTCCTGAAAAATCGCATGGGTGCCGACTAGCAGCTGAACCGAGCCGTCGAGCAGCCCCATCAGGATCGATTCGCGCTCCCGCCCCTTGGCGCGCCCCGTCAGCAGCGCGATCTCCACGCCCGTCGGCCCGAGCATCTTGCGCAGCGTTTCGAAATGCTGGCGGGCGAGGATTTCGGTGGGGGCCAGCAGCGCGGCCTGCTTGCCCGCCTCGACCGCGATCAGCATCGCATTGAGCGCGACCACCGTCTTGCCCGCCCCAACATCGCCTTGCAGCAGGCGGAGCATCGGGGCCTCCTGCGCCATGTCGCCCGCGATCTCGGCGATCGAGCGCTGCTGCGCCCCGGTGAGGCCAAAGGGCAGTTGCAGCTTCGCACGCAAGCCCCCGTCGCCCACCAGCGCCTGCCCGCGCCGCCGCCGCCCTTCCGCCTTGACCAGCAGCAGCGCGAGGCTGTTCGCCAGCAATTCGTCATAGGCAAGCCGGTCGCGCGCCTTGCCATCGGTGCTTTCATGGCCGAGCCGCAAGGCATCGCGCCATGCCGGCCAGCCCGAGCGTTCGAGCTGACCGGGCTCGATCCATTCGGGAAGCTCGGGCAGCCGCGCCAGCGCCTGCTCCGCGAAGTCGGCGATGCGCGGCTGGGTGAGGCCATCCGACAGACGATAGACTGGCTCGGAGAGGCGGGCCATGTGCGCCGCGCTCTCGGTCTCGATATGATCGGGATGAACGATCTGGAGCATGTCGCCATAGCGGTCGAGGCGGCCTGCCACCCAGCGTTTCTCGCCGACGGGCACCACCTTCTTCGCGCTGTAGGCCGCCTTGCCGAACCATGTCAGCGAACAGACATTGCCCGCCGCGTCCTGAGCCAGCACGCGGTAAGGCCCGCGGCTGCCCGCGCGCGGGGCACGATGCTCGATAGCGGTCAGCGCGATGACCACCTGCTCGCCCTCGGACGCCGAATCGAGGTCCGCGACCGCCCTGCGGCTGACAAAGCGTTCCGGAAGGTGGTAGGCGAGATCCTTGATCCGCGTCAGACCGAGCTTCTCCAGCGGCTTCATGAGCTTGGGGCCGACGCCTTCAAGCGTCGTCACTTCGGCGAACAGCGGGTTGAGAGCCTCGGGGCGCATGATGCAATCGCTAACACTGCCTTTGCGTCTTTGCGAGTTGAAGCGCTGCGAAGCTGTGGCTAGGTGCGTTGCCATGACCGACGCCCCCTCATTCCAGCAACGTCTCGCCCGCGCGAAGTTCCGCGCCTGGCACCGCGGCACGCGCGAGGCCGATTACATGATCGGCGGCTACTATGATCGCTACCACGCGGCATGGGGCGAGGCAGAGCTGGCTTGGTTCGAAGCCCTGCTCGACGAGGACGATGTCGATGTGATGGCGTGGGCACTAGGCACGCAGGACGCACCGGCGCACCTTGCAGGCGATCTGCTCGAGACGATGCGAAAGCTCGATTACGTAGACATTCCGCGTTAAGGCCCGGAACAAGTCCCGCTCCCTTGCTGTTTGGCTTGGGCGCCCCGCATATTCTCGTGACCCCCACCTCGAAACGAGGTGGGGGGGGTCCTGCGTTGCCCCTTGTCCAGTGAAGTGACCACATGCCCGATCTCAACCGCATTCTTTCGGCCAAGGGCCCGCTGACCCTCGCCTCGCTGCCGCGCGGGAGCTTGCCGCTGGTGCTGGCCGACCTTGCGCGGGCGACGAAACGCCGTGCAGTGTTCATCGCGCCCGATGATGCGGCGATGCGCGCGGCGGCAGAGGCGGCAAGCTTCTTCGCGCCCGAGATCGAGGTGCTGACCTTCCCCGCGTGGGACTGCCTGCCCTATGACCGCGCCAGCCCTGCCCTGTCGGTCAGCGCGGAACGGCTCGCTGCGCTTCACAGGTTGCAGCAACCGGGTGCTACCCAGCAATTGCTGGTGACGACGGTTAACGCCGTGCTCCAGCGCGTGCTCACCCCGTTCCGCGTTCGCGAGAGCGTGCGCGAATTCACTGTCGGCACGAGGATCGGGCACGAAAGCCTTTCGGCGCTGTTGGTACGGCAGGGCTACAGCCGCACCGACACGGTGATCGACCACGGCGAGTTCGCGGTAAGGGGCTCGATCGTCGACATTTTTCCCTCGTCGCTCGACGCAGGGCTTCGGCTCGATTTCTTCGGCGACGAACTGGAGTCCCTCCGCCTGTTTGACCCCGCCACGCAGCGCACCGTCGAAAGGATCGACAGCCACCTGCTGCTCCCCGCCTCCGAGGCGCTGCTCGATGACGAGAGCATAAAGCGCTTCCGCAGCCGTTACCGCGAGCTGTTCGGTGCCAACGCGACGCAGGACCCGCTTTATGAGGCTGTCTCCGAAGGGCGCCGCCTCGCCGGTATGGAACACTGGCTGCCGCTGTTCGAAACCAAGCTGGCCACGCTGTTCGATCATCTCGCCAAGGACGATGTGGTCCTGATCGATCAGGGCGCCCTTGGCGCGGCCGAAGAGCGGCTTGGCGACATCCGCGATTACCACGAACAGCGCGGGCGGATCGCGGGCGAGAAGAAGGGCTCCTACCGCCCACTCGCTCCCGATGCGCTTTACCTAGCGCGAGACGAATTCGACGCCGCGCTGGCCGCCCTGCCAGCCCACCGCGCCTCGGGCTTCGCCGCCGAGGAAGGCGCGGGCCTCATCGACTTCGGCTTCCGCTCGGCCCGCGATTTCTCCCCGGAGCGCGGCCGCGGCGAGAATGTCTACGAAGCCGCCGCCGCGCACCTCAAGACCGTGGCGAAGTCCGCCCGCAAGTCATTGGTTGCAGCCTATTCGACAGGCAGCGCACGCCGCATCGCCGCGATCATCGACGAGGCCGGCGC
This sequence comes from Sphingomonadales bacterium, assembly GCA_019750455.1. GTDB lineage: Bacteria > Pseudomonadota > Alphaproteobacteria > Sphingomonadales > Sphingomonadaceae > Erythrobacter. Next base: position 20,658 of record JAIEOM010000034.1, read on the forward strand.
GCCCACCGCGCTCGCCGACAACTGGCAGCAGGCGCTGGGGCTGGCGGCGAAGAACAAGACCGCAGTCGTGGTCCTGCCGCTCGAAACCGGCTTTGCCAGTGACACGCTCGAAATCCTCACCGAAGCCGACATCCTCGGCGACCGGTTGGTGCGGCGCAAGAAGAAGCGCAAAGATTCCGATGCCTTCCTCGCCGAGCTTCAGGCGCTGTCGCAGGGCGATCTTGTGGTTCACGTGGAACACGGGATCGGACGATATCTCGGGCTTGAGGCGATCCCCGTCGGCAAGAGCCAGCACGATTGCGTCGCGCTGGAATATGCAGGCGGCGACAAGCTGTTCATCCCGGTCGAGAATATCGACGTCCTCACCCGCTATGGCTCGTCCGAACAGTCGGTCGCCCTCGACAAGCTCGGGGGCGAGGCGTGGCAGCGCCGCCGGGCCAAACTCAAGGAGCGGATCACCGCCATCGCGGGCGAGCTGATGCAGGTCGCCGCCGCCCGCGCCTTGCGGCAGGCCCCCGCCCTGCCCGCCGATCCCCAGACCCTCGGCCAATTCACAGATCGCTTCCCGTGGTCAGAAACCGAAGATCAGGAACGCGCCATCGCCGATGTGCTGTCAGACCTCGAAAGTGGCCGCCCGATGGACCGACTGGTGTGCGGCGACGTCGGCTTCGGCAAGACCGAGGTCGCCCTGCGCGCCGCCTTCGTGGCGGCGATGCACGGCCAGCAGGTCGCGGTGGTCGCCCCCACCACGCTGCTCGCTCGCCAGCACTACCAGAATTTTGCGGATCGCTTCGCCGGGTTCCCGCTCAAGGTCGGTCGTCTCTCCCGCCTCGTCTCGTCCAAGGAAGCCGCCGAGACGCGCGAAGGGCTGGAAAGCGGGGATATCGATCTTGTCGTCGGGACCCACGCGATCCTCTCAAAGACCACCAAGTTCAGGAACCTGGGCCTCGTGATTGTCGACGAGGAACAGCGCTTCGGGGTCACCCACAAGGAGAAACTGAAGCAGCTGCGCGCCGACGTCCACGTCCTCACCCTCACCGCCACCCCGATCCCGCGCACGCTGCAGATGGCAATGTCGGGCCTGCGCGAACTTTCCACCATCCAGACCCCGCCAGTCGATCGCCTCGCGGTGCGCACCTATGTGATGGAGTGGGACGACATGGTGATGCGCGAAGCCCTGCTGCGCGAACACCACCGCGGCGGGCAAAGCTTCATCGTCGTGCCGCGCATTTCCGACATGGCGGATATCGAGGAATGGCTGCGCGAAAACATGCCCGAGGTGAAGACCGTCTCGGCCCACGGCCAGATGGCGCCCGGCGAGGTCGAGGAGCGCATGGGCGCCTTCTACGATCGCAAATATGACGTCCTGCTCTCGACCACGATCGTCGAAAGCGGGCTCGATATCCCGTCCGCCAACACGATCATCATCCACCGCGCCGACCGCTTCGGCCTTGCCCAGCTCTACCAGCTGCGCGGGCGCGTGGGCCGGGCCAAGCTGCGCGCCTATGCCTATCTGACGCATGAGGCGGGCGTCGCCCTTTCGGAAGTCGCGCAGAAGCGGCTCAAGGTGCTCGGCGATCTCGACAGCCTAGGAGCAGGCTTCCAGCTGGCCAGCCACGATCTCGACATTCGCGGGGCGGGCAACCTGCTGGGGGACGAGCAATCCGGCCATATCCGCGAGGTCGGTTTCGAGCTCTATCAGGCGATGCTGGAGGAAGCGATCCTTGCCGCCAAGGCGGGCGAAATGGGCCTCGAACGTCCGCGCGACAAGATCACACCGCAGATCACTGTCGATGCCCCGATCATGATCCCGGAGGATTACGTCCCTGACCTTGCCGTGCGCATGGCGCTCTACCGCCGTCTCAACCAGGCCGAAGGGCAGCACGAGATCGAGAGCATGGCCGCAGAGATGATCGACCGCTTCGGCGATCTGCCGCAGCCGACGAAGAACCTGATCCGCCTGATCGAGATCAAGCATCAGGCCATCGCCGCCAACATCGCCAAGATCGATGTCGGCGCACGCGGCACGCTGGTCACCTTCCACCAGGACGATTTCCCCGATCCGGCGGGCCTCATCGCCTATGTCGCGCGCCTCAACGAAGGCGGCAAGGACACGGCCAAACTTCGCCCGGACATGAAGTTGGTGATCAACCGCGCCTGGAGCGATCCGCTCAGCCGTCTCAACGGGTTGTTCCAGCTTACCAAGGGCCTATCGGGTATCGTGAAAAAGGCGGCTAAGGCGAAAAAGGCTGCGTGAACAGTCACCCCGGCATCAGGCTCGCCTGAGCAGGGGCGATCCCTCGCCTTGCGCAGCAATGTGCGGCAGGTCCAATGCCTCGGCCGGCGCCGGGCGTCCGAACAGGAAGCCCTGTATGACGTCGCAGCCGCAATTGCGCAGGAAACTCGCCTGTTCAACGGTCTCCACCCCTTCAGCCACGACGCCCAGCGAAAGGGCATGAGCGAGACCCACCGTGGCCGACACGATGGCGGCATCCTCCTGATCCAGCGTGATGTCGCTGACAAAGCTCTTGTCGATCTTGATCTTGTTGATCGGCAGCGCCTTGAGGTGGGTAAGGGAGGCATAGCCCGTGCCAAAATCATCAAGCGCGACGCTCACGCCTGCGCTGCGCAGCTTCTGGAGCGCCTCGATCAACCGCTCCGCCCCGCGCCCGATAAGGACATTCTCGGTCACTTCGATCTCCAGGCAACGGGGCGGCACCCCCGCCCGGCGCAAGGCATCGAGCACCCGGTCGGCATAGTCCTTGCCGAGCAGCTCCATCCCCGAAGCATTGATCGCCACCCGCCCGAAATCGAAACCCTGCGCCGTCCAATGGCGCATCTGATCGAGCACCTTTCGCAACATCTCGTCGCCCAACCGTGTGGCCAGATCAACGTTTTCGAAGGCGTACTCGATCGATTGCGGCGGCAGGATACGATCGCCGACCTCAAGCCGCATCAGGGCCTCGAATCCCACCACACGGCCATGCCGCAGGGAATATTGCGGTTGGAAATGCGGCACCGCGAGCTTGCTTGAGACCACCAGCTTCGCGAGGTCCTGCTGGGCCATGCGTCGATCGACAACGTCCTGCATGTCGCTGGAATAGAAGCAGAAGCCCCCACGCCCGCTCTCCTTGACGCGATACATGGCCATGTCGGCATTGCGCATGAGGGTATCGAAGCGCGCCGAATCCGGCGGCGCGACGACCACACCGATACTCGCCATACAATCGAGCTGACGGTCCTGGTGGTCGAAGGGCTGGCGCAGCCGCTCGACGATCAGGCGCATCTGTTCGGAGATCGCCTCATGCGAATGCCGCGCGCCGCCCAGAAACACGAACTCGTCGCCCCCGAGCCTCGCGATATGGCCATGCGGTCCCAGAGCCTCCAGCAGGCGGCGGGCCGCCTCCCTGATCAGCGCATCGCCCACCGCATGACCAAGCGTATCATTGACCAGCTTGAGATGATCGAGATCGATGAGCGCCAGCACGACCTGTGCGCCCTCGGCCTCGGCCGCAGCGAAGACCCCGACCGCGCGTTCGTGAAGTTCGGTCATGTTGATCAGGCCGGTCAACCGGTCGTGGCTGGCATTCCAGCGCATGCTCTGCTCGATCCGCAGGCGTTCGGTCACGTCCTGATTCAGGCCGCTAACGGCGACCACCACGCCGCTCGCATCGCGTTCGGGATAGGTGTGCGCCCAGATGATCCGCGTGCCGGAAACCGCCGTGAAGATTGGATATTCGAAGCTCTGCCCTTTCCCGAGAGCCACGGTTTTCTGGAGCGTCGATTTGATGGTCCGGAAATCCTTGGGATCGGTCACGCCCGCCAGCCCGACAAAGGGCACAAGAGCGCGCGCCCGGGGCAGGCCCGCCATGGCACAGGTTTCCGCAGAACAATCGATCACATCGGAGCCGACTTCCCAGCGCCAGCTGCCGATCCGGGCGAGAGTCTGAGTCTCCTCCAGTTCGCGGGCATGCCGTGCGAGAGCCTCGATGGCGACCTTGTGTTCTGTGATGTCGCGCTGGACCGAGACCCAGTGCGTAAGCTTCCCGTTGGCATCATGAAGCGGGCGGACACTGACATCCACCCACAGCGGGCTGCCGTCCTTGCGCTTGATCTGGAGCTCCTCCCGAAACGGCTGACCCAGCGCCAGCTTTGCTCCGATCCGGTCCATGACTTCGCGGTCAACCGCTTTGCGCGTAGCAACAGGAGGCCTGCGATCCAGCAGGTCCCTCAACGCAAAGCCGGTCATCTCGAGATAGGCGGCGTTGGCGAAGACAATCCGCATGGGGCCCGACAGAGCATCGGCAGCGGTGGCGATGACGATGGCATCGTCGGCCGCCTGGAGAATCGCCCTGCTAATTGCCGGATCGGTCAGTTCGAACCTGTCAGCTGGCGGCGTTCGCATTGCAGATCATCACCCTATCCGACCGGTTCCTCGCGCTTTCGGTGCGGGCAAGGAAAGGCTGTGCATGGCGCTCATATCCGAGCGTTTGTAAGCACGTGACCTCAAACAGGCTCGTAGTTCCGCCTAGACAGGGCGGATCGTGCGGGCTTAGCCGTGTCCCATCCCTCGCGCTGTGCGGGCCAGCGCAAGAACGCTCTCGCTCGGCATCGGCTGGGCGCGAAGGAAACCCTGCCAGTAATCGCAACCCTCGGCTGTGATCGCCGCGCGCTGGATTTCGTCCTCTATTCCTTCGGCATAGACCGCGAGCCCCAGCGCCTTCGCCAGAGCGATGATGGCACGCAGCACGGCCAATGCGGTCGTATCGGCAGGAACGCCCTCCACCATCGCCTTGTCGAGCTTCAGGGCGTCCAGTGGCAGTTCGCGCAGATAGCGGAAATTGCAGAATCCCGAGCCGAAGTCGTCGAGCGCGGTGCGGAAGCCGAGACCACGCAGCGCCTTGAGCGCCGATGCCGCCTGCGCGAGATTGCGCAACAAAAGGTCCTCGGTGATTTCCAGCATCAGACGCTCGGGCGCAATCTCCGAGCGACCGATCAGTGCCGCGAAATCGGCGGCAAAACGCGGGTCGCCAAGTTCCTCGGGCGTGATGTTGAGCGACAGGGTCAGGCTGTCCGGCCAGGTTGCGGCATCCTCCAGCGCGCGGGCGACCACATGGCGCGAAAGGGGCGCGACCAGCGCGGCGCGCTCGGCCACGGCGAACAGATCGCGCGCACCGATCGCACCCAGTGTCGGGTGCCTCCAGCGCGCCAGAGCCTCCGCCCCCGTCAGCGCGCCGGTGATGCACGAGAACTGCGGCTGGAACAGCACTTCGATCTCGCGGCGATCGAGCGCGCGCAGCAGGTCCGCTTCCAGCACGCCCGGACTGACGCCCGGCAAACGCCCGCGCGATGCGCCACCGCGCAAGGATGTCAGGCCCTGTTCCATCGCGTTCCTCTTGCCCGCCGCTCCCTTAGCCTTTGAACCTGCCCCTGCCTCGCATCAATTGCAATCCGCCCGAAAGTGGCACATCAGGGCACCCGCCTGGAACGGCACCGGGGATAAACCGCCTCGGGCGCTTGGCGGGCGGAGGGAACAGATGGCGAGCAATGGCATGACCTTTCAGCGGCTTGCGCTGCTGGCCTCGGAAACCGATCGAGCGCAGGAAGCGCGCGAAGCCTTGCTAGCTCAGGGCGATTGGGTTCCGCTGGGCGAGGCCGAGGCAGCCGTCGTTCTTGGCGGCGATGGCTATATGCTCCAGGTGCTCCACGCGATGCTTGATGCCCGACGCGTGATCCCCGCCTATGGCATGAATCTCGGCACAGTCGGCTTCCTCATGAACCGCTATGACAAGCGCGCCGCGCTGCAGGCGCGCGTGAACAAGGCGCGCCGCTGGACGATCTCCCCTCTGCGGGTCGAGGCGGTGACGCAGGACGGCGACACCCATGTTCTCAATGCGATCAATGAAATTTCGCTGCTGCGCGAAACTCGCCAGACCGCGAAGATCGAGGTAACCGTGGGAGACCGCGTGCGCATCCGCGAGCTGGTGTGCGACGGGGTGCTGGTGGCAACACCGGCCGGATCGACCGCCTACAACCTGTCTGCCCAAGGCCCGATCCTACCGCTCGACAGCAAGATGCTCGCCCTCACCCCGATCAGCCCTTTCCGTCCGCGCCGCTGGCGGGGGGCGATCCTGCCGGACCGGATGAAGATCGTGCTGCGCGTCCTCGACCCGGCCAAGCGCCCCGTGGCCGCTGTCGCCGACCAGAAGGAACTACGCGATATCGCCGAGGTGCGGCTCGAAATCGCGCATGACAATGATCTCACCCTGCTCTTCGACCCCGGACAGAGTTTGGAAGAGCGGATCGTCGCCGAGCAGTTCGTTACCGCGTGACGATCATGCGCGGGGAGCGCAAAACCCTCTTGCAATCCGTGTGCCCCCCCCATATAGGCGCGCCTCTGCCAGCGGACTTGTCTGCCGGTTGCTCCCCGATAGCTCAGCGGTAGAGCATTCGACTGTTAATCGAATGGCCGTAGGTTCGAATCCTACTCGGGGAGCCACTTTCTCAAATCGTCGGGCTACAAGGCCAAGCCACGCGCATCACGCTGGCCGCCGTTCGGGCTAGACGCCCAGCAAGAGCCGCACGCCGACAATCAGCACCAGCAATGCGGTGAGCCAGCGAATCAATTGCGGCGGGAGCAAGCGCGCCGCTAGCAGGCTGCCCACCTGCCCTCCGATCACCACCGCGATCAGCAGGGGCAGCGCTGCACCGAGTGCAGCGCCGAACAGGCCGGGGCCGTTCTTGAGCAACTGACCGGCCAACCCGAACAACGAATTGACGAGGATGAAAAGGCTCGCCGTCGCCGCGATTCCCCTCGCCTCGTGCCAGCGCACCAGATGCAGCAGAGGGGCAAGGAAAACGCCGCCACCGATCCCGACCAGCCCCGCAAAAAAGCCGAGCGGCGCGGCGGCCAAAGGCATGAACCGGGCTGCACGGGTGGGCATGCCACCGGCTTCGGCGCGCACCGGGATTAACATCGTCAGCGCGGTCAGGATCAGACTGCCCCCCAAGAGGCCAAGAAAGGTAGCCTCCTTGATCGGGGTCAGCCCGCCAACGAAACTCGCCGGAGCGCCCAACGCCACGATCACCAGCGCCTTTTTCCACGGCGTCAGCCCCGAACGGGCAAAGCGGATGCTCCCGCCTGCCACCACCACGATATTGCAGGCGAGGCTGACCAGCGGCAACAGCCGGTAATCTAGACCCGAAAGCGCCAGCAGCGCCGAATAGGTCGACCCGCCGCCGAAGCCGACGCTGGCATAGAGCAACGCCGTCACCGCAAAGGCGAGCGCGAGCAGCACGGGCACCGCGCCGATCACCGCTCAGCCCTCGCCCATATCCGCGCGCCGCCGTCAGATGTTCTGCGGAGCGCCAACCGCGCCGTGGCAATGCTTGTACTTGTTGCCACTGCCGCAAGGGCACGGCGCGTTGCGGCTGATATCGAGGTTGGCAAACGGGTTGTTCGGGTTCGCCCCGCCCGGACCGAAGGCCGCACGCGGGCTTCCCGCAAGCGAGCCGAACAGCTCCGGGCGCAGCTCCGACCCGTCACCGTCACCCGAGTTATCAAGCCCGGTCAGCGGATCGATATGACCCGTGAGGAAATCGGGCAGTTCAGGCAGGGCTTCCGGTTGCGGTTGTTCGATCCGGAGTTCAGCGCAGAACAGGATCTTGGTCACCTCTTCGCGCAGCGTGTCGAGCATCGTCTCGAACAGCACGAAGGCTTCCTGCTTGTATTCGTTGATCGGTTGCTTCTGCGCCATGCCGCGCATCCAGATCACCTGGCGCAGGGCGTCGAGCGTCGCCAGATGCTCCTTCCAGTGGTGATCGAGCTGGCGCAGCAACACGTCCTTCTCGACGATCCGCCAGATGCCCGCATCGGATTCGCCCATCTTGGCGTCCATCATCTGGTCGGTCATCTCGCGCAGACGCTCTTCAAGCAGTTCAGGCTCGACCTCTTCTTCGGCGATCCACTCGTCATAGGGGGGCTGGAAGCCGAAAATCTCCTCGGTCCGCGCCTTCAGGCCGGCGATATCCCACTGTTCAGGGTAGGAGCCCGGGGGACACGCAGCGCCGACAAGGGCGTTGATCGTGTCGTGGCGCATGTCGACCACCACATCGTCGACCGCCTCGCTATCCATGATCTCGGCGCGCTGTTCGTAGACCACCTTGCGCTGGTCGTTCATCACGTCGTCGTATTGCACGACCTGCTTGCGCATGTCGTAATTGCGCGCCTCAACCTTCTTCTGCGCGGTCTCGATCGCCTTCGACAGCCACTTGGAGCCGATCGCCTCGCCATCCGCGAGGTTCGACTTCATCATCTTGGAGAACAGCGTGTCGGGGCCGAAGATGCGCAGCAGATCATCCTCGAGACACAGATAGAAGCGCGAAAGGCCCGGGTCGCCCTGACGGCCCGAACGGCCGCGCAACTGGTTGTCGATGCGGCGGCTTTCGTGACGCTCGGTACCGAGCACGAACAGGCCGCCGGCGGCCTTCACACGCTCTTTCTCCTCGGCGACTTCGGCGCGGATCGCGGCGATGGCGGCGTCACGCTCGGGCCCCTCGGGCATTTCGCCAAGCTCGTCGCGGATGCGGTATTCGATGTTGCCGCCCAGCTGAATGTCGGTCCCGCGCCCGGCCATGTTGGTCGCGATGGTCACGGCGCCATAACGTCCCGCCTGCGCCACGATATGGGCTTCCTGTTCGTGGAAGCGCGCGTTGAGGACGGAGTGCTTTACCCCTTCCTTGTCGAGATAGTCGCTCAGCAGCTCGGATTTCTCGATCGACACCGTGCCGACCAGCACCGGCTGGCCGATAAGCTGCTTTTCCTTGATCGCCTTGGCGATGGCACCGAACTTGTCGGCGGTGTTCTTGTAAAACTCATCTTCCTCGTCGATGCGAGCGACGGGCAGGTTGGTGGGGATTTCCACCACGCCGACCTTGTAGATGTCCCAGAATTCCGCCGCTTCGGTGGCCGCCGTGCCGGTCATGCCGGACAGCTTGGGATACATGCGGAAGTAGTTCTGGAAGGTGATCGAGGCGAGCGTCTGGTTCTCGGGCTCGATCCGCACGCCCTCCTTGGCCTCGACCGCCTGGTGCAGGCCGTTCGACCAGCGGCGGCCGTCCATCATGCGGCCGGTGAATTCGTCGATGATGACGACCTTGCCGTCCTTGACGATGTAGTCGGTGTCGCGCTTGCGGGCAAAATTGGCGACCAGCGCCTGATCGAGGTGGTGCACGACCTGCGTGTTCTGTGCGTCGTAGAGGTTCTCAGAGGCGAGCAGACCCTTTTCGATGAGCAGCTTTTCGACTTCCTCAAGCCCGTCTTCCGTCAGCTGGACGCGCTTGGTCTTCTCGTCGATATCGAGCCATTCCACCGGAATCTCGCGCGCGACCTGATCGAGCTGGACGTAGAGCTCCGACTTGTCCTCGGTCGGCCCCGAAATGATCAGCGGGGTGCGCGCCTCGTCGATCAGGATCGAGTCCACCTCGTCGACGATCGCGAAGTTGAAGGGGCGCTGCGCCATGTCGGCGCGCGAGTGCTTCATGTTGTCGCGCAGGTAATCGAAGCCGAATTCGTTATTGGTGCCGTAGGTGATGTCGGCGTTGTAGGCGTCGCGCTTGTATTCTTCCGGCATCCCGGGGACGATCACGCCGACCGTGAGGCCGAGCCAGTTGTAGAGCCGCCCCATCTCCGCCGCGTCGCGGCGGGCGAGGTAGTCGTTCACCGTGACAACGTGGACGCCCTTGCCCTCGAGCGCGTTGAGGTAGACCGCCAGCGTCGCCATCAGGGTCTTGCCCTCGCCGGTGCGCATTTCCGCGATCTCGCCGCGGTGGAGCACGAGGCCGCCGATCAGCTGCACATCGAAGTGACGCATCCCGAAGACGCGCACCGATGCCTCACGCACCGTGGCAAAGGCTTCAGGAAGGATGTCGTCGAGCTTGGCGCCGCCGTCGATCAGGCCGCGCAGCTTGGCGGTCTGCGCCTGCAATTCCTCGTCGGAAAGCGCCTGAAGCTGCGGTTCCAGTGCGTTGATCTGGGCAACGACTTTCCGCGCGGACTTGATGTAGCGCTCGTTGGCGGAGCCGAAGACGGACTTGATGATGGTGTTGAACATGGAAAAACCTTCGCTGCGTGCAGCCGCCCGGACGATGCGGGCGTCAAACGGTGATGTGAGGAGGCGCGCTGCCACTTTGGCCGGGCGCGCGGAAAAGCAGGGATATCGCGAGAAAAGCGCCTATTCGAAGGCGCGTTCGACACCCATCAGCACCGGCAGGCGCAGGCTTTCGGGAACGACTGGCGGCGTGCATGGAGCCTCCACCGCTCGGGTAGCGCTGATCGTGGCGGGCGCGAGCTGCATCGCCACGCTTTCGCCTGCGCCAAGCTCGTCACCGCTTGCTGCCGCAATGCTTGAGGAACAGGCCAGCGCCTCCGCCAACGACGACGCCACAGACGCTTGGGCCGTGCCGCCAATAGCGGCGAGGCCCGTCAGCAGGGCCAGAAAGGCAAGAAAACGCCGGGTCATGATGGGCCCAGATAGGGAATCCCGCAGGTTTCGTCCACCTGATTTGCCGATTTACGCAAAGCCCTCCCCCGCCTAGAGCGCGCTTGCCATGCAGATTGATCGCTCTCCCCTCGCCCGCCCCTTCCCGCAGCTGCCCGATATTGCCGGCGTGACACTGCGCGTCGCCCGCGCCCGCTACAAGACGTGGGACCGCTGCGATCTGACCTTTGCCGAACTCGCCGAAGGCACCGCCGCTGCCGGCGTGTTCACCAAAAGCGCCTGCGCGTCTTCCGAGGTGGAGCTGGGGCGCGAGGCGGTGAAGCTCGGGCGTGCGCGAGCGCTGGTCGTCAATGCCGGCAACTCCAACGCCTTCACCGGCTGGCGCGGCCGCGCGGCGGTAGAGGCGATCCGTGCGCAGGTTTCAGGCGCGCTGGGCTGTTCGCTGGACGAGGTGTTCGTCTCCTCGACCGGTGTGATCGGCGTGCCGCTGCCCATCGACAGGGCGGAGGCCGGGATCACCGCCGCACTCGAAGCGGCGCCTTGCGGGTGGGAGGATGCGGCGAACGCGATCGGCACCACCGATACCTTCGCCAAGGGTGCAGGCGCTTCGGCGATGATCGGCGGCACGCGCATCGAAATGGCCGGGATCATCAAAGGCAGCGGCATGATCGCGCCCGACATGGCGACGATGCTCGGCTACATCTTCACAGACGCCAATGTCGCCCCCGCCTTCCTGCAAGAGGTGCTCGAAAGTGCCAATGCGGCGACCTTCTCATGCATCACGGTCGATGGCGACACCTCGACCAGCGATACGGTGATGGTTTTCGCAACCGGCAAGGCGGGCAATGCGCCAATCGAAAGCTGGGACAGCCCCGGGGCGGACGCCTTTGCCGCCGCTTTGGCCGATGTGTGCCGGACTCTCGCCCAACTCGTCGTACGCGACGGCGAGGGGGCGCGCAAATTCATCACCATCCGCGTTTCCGGCGCAACGAGCGATGTTAGCGCGCGCATGGTGGGGCTTTCCATCGCCAATTCGCCGCTGGTGAAGACCGCAATCGCAGGGGAAGATGCCAACTGGGGCCGCGTGGTCATGGCTGTCGGCAAGGCTGGCGAACCGGCTGACCGTGACAAGCTGTCGATCGCCTTCGGAGGCATCTGGACCGCACGCAACGGTGTTCCGGTCGAAGACTATGACGAGACCCCCGTCGCCGCGCACCTCAAGGGCGAGGAAATCGACATCGCGGTCGACCTTGGCCTCGGGGATGGACGGGCAAGCGTGTGGACCTGCGATCTGACGCACGGCTACATCGCGATCAATGCAGATTACCGCTCGTGAGCCTCTCCGCGCTCGATGCCGAAATCCGCGACCTGATGCGCTTCGCCGCGCAGCGTTCGATGCTACCGCGCTTTCGCCAACTGGCGGATCACGAAGTCGAAATGAAGGGGGCGGACGATCCCGTCACCATCGTCGACCGCGAGGTGGAAGACTTCCTCACCGAGGCCCTCACCAAGCTCGCACCCGGCGTCGCGGTGGTGGGCGAGGAGGCGGTGCATGCCGACAAGGGTGTGCTCGAACACCTATCGGGCCAGTGCTGGATCATCGATCCGCTGGATGGCACCGCGAACTTTGCGGAAGGAAAGGAACCCTTCGGGATCATCGTCGCGCTCGCGGATGGGGGCGAGGCGGTTGCGGGGTGGCTTTATGATCCGGTGAAGGACCGCTTCTGCCACACGCGGCGAAGCGAAGGAGCCTTCGTCAACGGCGAGCGTATCGCGGCACGTACGACAGGCCAGCATCCGCCGGTCACCGCGGTCAGCCGCATCTTCCTCACTCCCGAGCAATCGGCGATGGTCGATGCCAAGCTCGCCCCTCACTACACGCTGGTCGACATCCCGCGCTGTGCTGCGGAGCAATATCCGCGCCTTGCGCTCGGCGAGAACGACATCTCCAGCTTCAAGCGCACTCTGGCATGGGATCACGCTGCCGGGGTTCTCTGGCTCAACGAAGCGGGCGGGAAAGCGGCGCGGCTTGACGGGAGCGCTTACCGCGTTGACCAGCACGATGCACCCGGTCTGGTCGGCGCATCCAGTCCCGCGCTTTGGGACCAATTCGTCGCGCGGGTGCTGGGCTAGTTCCAGAGCATACGAGAACAGCGGTCCCGGGTCAGACCCGGGACCACGCACTCTCGATCAAAGCTCGCTTTCAAGCCACGCCTTGAGCTGGCTCTTGGGCGCGGCGCCCAGCTTGCGCGCGACAGCCTCGCCGTTCTTGAACAGCACCATCAGCGGGATCGACTGCACGCCCATCTGTGCGGCGATGTCGGTGTTCTCCATGATGTCGATCTTGGCGATCTTCACCTGTCCGGCGAGCTCCTCGCTGATCTCTTCCAGCGCGGGCGCGATCATCTTGCACGGGCCGCACCAGTCGGCCCAGAAATCCACAAGCACGGGGGTATCGCTGCCGAGAACATCGGTTGCGAAGCTCGCATCGGTCACATTGACGGTCGCCATTGTCGTATCTCCTTTTGCCGGAGCATTGAAGCGCCGGTCACCGGAATGCAATCTAGTGGCTGAGGCTATTCACTCAATATCCGGCAACAACAAGGATTGCTGCGGGACCTGCAACGCCTTCTTGTGCAACGCGAGCGTCCCGGGCTCGATTTCGAACAGCGCCGGTGCATGGGTGTAAAGCACGCCGGCCCGAACATCGCGCCCCGGATAGATCGCCTCTAGCGCCGCGACATAGGCCGCCATTTGCCTGAGAGTGGCGACTGGCACTTCCGCATAGGTTGCCGGCGGGCGGCGGGTCGTCTTGAAATCGACGACGGTGACGCGCGTCGGCTCGATCAGCAGCCGGTCGGCCGTGCCCGCGACGACGACACCATCGACTGTTGCGGCTAGCGGCACTTCGGCAAGCGCGGCGGAGGAGAAAATCGGGGCGAAAGCGGGGTGGTCGAGCACCGCCAATGCCGCATCCAGCATTTCTTCGCGCAGGTCCTCGTCAAGGTCACCGGCCTGCCGCGCCAGCCAGCGACGTGCCGCAGCCACACGGTCCGCCGAGGGCACATCGGGCAGGCGTTCGAGCAGGCTGTGGATCAGGCTCCCGCGCCGGGCCGCGTGGCGCGCCGCTTCTGGCGGCAGAGGCGGTTCGCCGCCCCTGTCCTCACCCGCCGAAGACGGCGCGAGCGGGCGCGGCGGACTCGGCTCAGGACCAATAGGGGTGGTCACCCACTGCGGCACAGGGAACGCCTCATGCGCACCCGAGGTCGCATCCTCATCGGGCACCGGCGGCTCGGCCCTCTCGCCCCATTCCTTGCGTGTGCCCCACACCGGGTCATCGATGGGCGCATTCTCGAACAGCGGGACGAGGCGTGCATACCAGCTGTTCTCGTGGGGAACACCTTTCTTGGCTTCAACCTTGTTCAGCGATCCGCCGATGAACAGCGCCTCCTCCGCGCGAGTCAGCGCGACATACAGCAGCCGCCAGTGCTCCTCCAGCATGGCCGCCTTCTTCGCTTCCTCCGCCTCGGCAATGCGCCCCTTCTTCTCGTCCTTGCCGAGCGGCGGCAGGGGCACTTCGCGCTTGCGATCAGGCTTAAGATCGAGCGGATCGTCCTCCAGCGCCAGATCGCCCACATCGCCCGGTGCGCCGGTGGCATCGGCAAGGATCACAATCGGCGCCTGTAGACCCTTCGATCCGTGCACGGTCATCACACGCACCTGCCCACTGGCGCTGTCGGAATCGCGCTTGAGATCGCCGGTCCCCGCATCGAACCAGGCGATGAAGCCCGCAAGGCTCGGCCAATGTTCCGCCTCGTAGGCGAAAGCGGCGTTGACCAGTTCGTCGAGCGGATCATTGGCCTCGGCCCCGAGCCGCTCGACCAACCGCGCGCGTCCCTGCCACGGACCGGTGAGCAGCCAGGCGATCAGCGCCTGCGGGGTCTGGTAATCGGCACGGCGCAGCAGGTCGCGCAGCTTTTCAGCGGTCCCCGCAACTGCGGGAGGGGCATCAGGCCGGCGCAGGTGATCCCAGAGCCGCACCTTTTCGGGGCGCGGGACATGGGCGAGGATGTCCTCCTGCGTCCACCCGATCAGCGGCGAGGCAAGCAGGTTCGCGAGGCTCAGATCATCTTGCGGCTGCGCGGCGAAGCGCAATGCGGCCAGCACGTCCTTCACCGCCAACGGAGCGCCGAGCCGCAGGCGGTCCACCCCAGCCACCGGCACCCCGCGGGCATAGAGCTTGGCGACGATCTGTGCGGCGAGCTCCTTGCGCTGGCGCACCAACACCATGATATCGCCTGCCGTGGCATGACGGCGCGTGCCCTTGGCAAGCACGAAGGGTTCGGTCCCGCTGACCCAGCGATGCACCTGATCGGCGATCCTCATCGCCAGCAACGTGTCGTGGCGCGGCATCCAGTCGCGCTCTGCGTCGGCACTGTCCTCGTCTTCCTCCCCATCGCCATCGGCCTTTTCAGGCACGACCGGCGGCCACAGTGTGACAAGTCCCGGACGCTTCGCACCCTTGTGCTCGGGCGGCGCCTTGTCGAGCCCGAAGGCCGGGAAGCCGAGCGACTCGATCATCCGGTTGACAAAGCCCAGCACGATGTGGGCGGTGCGAAACGAGTTGCCGAGGTCGAGATCCTTCCAACCCGGCGCGCGGCGGTTGACCCGCCCTTCCTGAATCCCCTGCCGCGCGGCATCGATGCGGGCGAAGACACGTTCCTTCGCACGGGCAAAGTTTTCCGGGCTGGTGCCCTGAAAGCCGAAGATCGCCTGCTTGTAATCGCCCACGGTGAAGATCGTGCGCAGCTTGTCGCCGCGTGCGCCCTCGCCGCTGAAGAAATCGTCGATCAGCGCCTCGACGATGTCCCATTGGCTGCGGTTGGTGTCCTGCGCCTCATCGATCAGGATGTGATCGAAGTGGCGATCAAGCTTGTAGCGGATCCAGTCTGTCGCATCGGAGGTTTCCAGCAGGCTGGCTGCCTTGCGGATCAGATCGGAGAAATCCAGCAGGCCCTCGCGTGCCTTTCTCTCTTCCCATTTGATCGCAAAGGCACGGCCGATCTCGAGCGCGCTGGTGACGATCTCAGCACAGGCTACCAGCGCGCGGCGGTCTTCATATTCGCGCAAGGCTTCGGCAATATCATCTTGGTATCGCATAAAATCCGGGTCGATCTTGGCGGCCCCGTCCATCTTGCGCGGCTCGCCGTCGGCCTTGAGGATGGTCTTGCGGAACTGCGCGACAACGGCAACGCGATCGGGAAGGCCCAGCGTCAACCAATCGCGCAGAAACGCCGCAGCCTCCTGCCCTGTCTTGGCCTTCCAGCCTTCAAGTGCAGGCAGCATCGCCATCAGCGTATCGTCGGGAAACAGATCGGGATCGAGGACCTCATCCGCCCATGCCGCATCGGCATCGGACGGAATCCCCAGCGTCTGGCGCACGCGCCCGCCCATCGGCGATTGCCAGGCGGTTTTGCCCTCCCACATCTCGTGCGCATCGGCGGCGCGCATTAGCCATCCGTGCAGGCTCGCCGGGTCCTTGCGGATGATGAAAGTTCTGATCCCGTCCAGCACACGCACATCGTGGGTGCGCTCCGCTTCCTCGACCAGGTCTGTCAGCACCTCGCGCGCCAGCAGTTCGCGGCTCCGATCGTCCATCACCCGGGTGCCGGGAGCAAGGCCCGCTTCTTCCGGGAAGTTGCCGATCAGGAACTGCGCGAAGGCGTGGATGGTGTCGATCCGCAGACCGCCGCCCGGGCAATCGAGCACGCTGGCGAAGAGCGTCCGCGCACGCGCGATGGTTGCTTTTTCGATGTCCGCGCCAAGGTGACCGAGCTCCTTGGCCAGCTGCACCTCCCCCAGCCGCACCCATCGGGCAAGGACCGCATTGATGCGATTCGCCATCTCTGCCGCGCCCGCCTTGGTAAAGGTCAGGCACAGAATTTGAGAGGGGCTCACATCCTCGCGCAGCAATAGTCGCAGTACCCGGGCGGACAGCACCTGCGTCTTGCCGGTCCCTGCCGAGGCCGACAGCCAGACATTGTGTTCAGGATCAGCCGCAAACAGCTGGTTGTCCTGCAATGGAAAGACGAGGCCGTTGCCGCCGCTCATGCCCGCGCCTCTTCGTCATTGTCGCCAGCACCGGTTATGTGCACCAGCCATTCCTCGAGGCGCATCAGCTGGTCGTATTCATTGTAGCCGGTGTAGTCCGGGTTTTCGCGCGCGGTGAAGGGCTTGCTGCCCTTGATGTAGAGCGCGATCGCCTTGCCCAGCTTCTCGGCATGGAAGGGGAGATATTCGTCCGGCAGCAGACCCGTCTTGGCGCTGCCTTCCTTAATCGGCGTTTCCTTGTAGCCGAAGCCCTCTTCCTTTTTGGCCTTGCCGAGCGACCAGTAATCGAAGCGGGTGGCGGTGCCGGTCACCACCTGCCCGGTCTTCTCGTTCGAAAAGCGCCCCTGCCCCGCGATGAGGCCGAGTAACCCCAATTGCAGCGCATAACCGGCGAGCACCTGCTTCTTGGGCGGCGGTGCGCCGGTCTTGTAGTCCACGATGGCGAGGGAACCGTCGGCAAGCCTGTCGATCCGGTCGGCCCGGCCCTCCACCTTGACACCATCGACTTCCATCTCGCCGGAAATCTCGGTCGCCAACACGATACGCCCTTTGGCGGCATCCTCGGCGATCCACTGTTCGAACCGCTCCAGAGCCTCGATCAGGCGGGGTTGCCACAGGGCACGGAAGAGCGGGTGGACGCATTCCCGCTCGAAATACGCCGTGGCGAAGGGCGCAAGCGCAATTCCGGCATCGTCACGCTTTGCGCGGTGCCATTTGTCGAGAATGTCATGCACCAGCGTGCCGCGCAGCGCGGGATCACTGAAGGGATCATTGGCAAGCGGATCGAGCCGCCTCAGCCCCAGGATTGCCTGCGCGTAGAACTGGTAGGGATCGCCCAGCAGCCGGTCGAGCGCGGTTACCTTGATCGGGACATTGCGCAGGTGCGGCGCTGGATCGGGCGCCGGGCGCGGATAATCGGCAGCGCGCGGGCGCAGCCGGTCGAGATGCGGGAGGATTGCCGGGATCGTGCGCTCGCGGTGTTCCCGGTCCAGATCATCGCCCAGCAAAGCCTCGACCCGCAGCAGAAAGCGCGAGGGCAGCGTCGGCCCCTCGGTATCACGCAGGGACCGCGACAGCACCACCTGCGGCGCGCCCATTGCCCCGGCAAGGTCATGCGCCGCGAGTCCGATGCGGAATTCGGCCCCCGGCACGCCCAGCGCGCGCAGGATCGCCGGCGCGAGCAACGCGTCCGCACCGGGACGCTGCGGCCAGCTGCCCTCATTGAGGCCGCCGCAAACGACAAGATCGGCGCGGGCCATGCGCGCTTCCAGCAGACCATAAATGGCGACGCGCGGATGCCCGCCATAGCCCGGGCGCACGGCAATCGCATCCATCGCATCGCGTAACACGCCGCCAAGATCGGCGGTCTCGATGGTCGTGCCTAGCGCCTCGGCCTGCCCGCGCAGATCCTCGACCAGCGCGCCCAGCGCCCGCCCGTCCTCACGCTCCCAGATTGCCCCGCCCGCAAATGCCTCCGCCGCGGCGGAGAGGCCGGTCAGCGCATCGGACAGAGTGATTTTTTTCGACCAGTCGGCAAGCGGCGCGACGAGGGCTTCAGCTTCGGCCCACCACGATCCGATCCCGGCCTTGGCAGAAGCCTTGCGCAGCGGCTCCATGCCCGGCGCGGGCGAAGGTCCGCGCAGCTGGCGGTCGAAGGCGCGCAAGCCTTTGAGCCAATCGGCTCGCACCAATGGGTCCCACCCACGCACCAGCGGATGACCGAAGGCGGCAACAAGATTGGCCGGATCGGCGCCGTTGGCCGCGATCTCCGCCAACAGACCAAACAGCCGCCCCGCCGTCGTCAGCGTAAGCGGGCGACCGGCGGAATCGTCGGCAATGATGTTCCAGCGTTCCAGATGCTGTGCAACCCGGCGTGCAAGCCCGCGATCCGCGGTGACCACGGCAATGCGCTTTTCCGGCTGCTCGAGTTCCTGCCGCACCAGCAGGGCGATCCCTTGCGCTTCCTCCTCGATGCTGGCCGCGCTCAGCAGCCGCACACCATCAAGCCGGCGGCGCGCCGCTTCCAGCGACTCCCACACGCGGCTCGACTGCGGCGGCAGGAACAACGAGGAAATTGCGCGGCTGCGCGCCGGATCGGCAGCAGCGGCACCGCGGCGGTGCCATTGCTGCACCTCGGCGCGGTTCACGCCCATGCGGTTGAGCAGCAGCTTGAGGTGATACTGCGGATGCGTCACCGCGTCGTCCGCGCCAAAAGTGGGGCCGCCCGGCTCGGTCGAGGCCCCCGCGAGGCCCAGTTCCTCCCACGCGGAGTCCTCCATCGCGAGGTCGAGATCGGGTAGCACGACCGCGCCTTGCGGCAGTTCTGCTACCACCCGCAGGAGCCGCGCCAGAGCGGGGGAGGCGCTGGTGACACCCGCAGCGATAACCGCATGCGGCGGCGGGCTTTCCCTCCAACGGCGCGCGGCATGATCGAACAGCAGATTGCGGCGTGTGGCAGCGTCAACCTCGCCGCGTGCCTCCAGTTCCGCCTGCCAACGCGTATTGACCCGCGCGAACAGCCGGATCGACCGTTTCCAATGGACCGCAAGATTGCCAAGTTGATCGAGGACAGCATCACCGAGCAGGTCGGATACTTCCTTCTCCTCGACCAGCAGCCGATCCATCGTCCGCGCCATCTCGCGCGCCAGATTGAGCCGCGCGCGACCGGGAAGCGGCACCATGCCCTCGCCGTCGCGCTCCTCGGCGATCAGCCGGTCGAGCGTGAGCCAGCGTCGTACCGGATCGCAGGCGGGGGGGATGTCTGCCGCGCCCAACGGATCGAGTGCGGCGCCAAGCTTCTCGTCGAGATCGAGGTCACCCACAGCGATCATTCGGGGCATCAGCAACCCGCCCTCGCCACTCTCGCCCGCGTGCCTGATGAAGGCTTCGGACAGCGTGCGCGCGGCGCGGCTGGAGGGCACCAGCAGGGTCAGGCGCGCAAGGCCAAAGCCGTCCTCACGGTAACGCGGAACAAGCCCGGCAACCAGCGCATCGGCAAACCCGCGGTGCGCGGCAATCGAATAGATCAGCGGGCCCGGCTTGCGAGGTTCAGCCACCCGTCAGCGCCTCCTCGGTGGGGCGGATCATTTGGGGCGTGCCGACCTCAAACCACAGGCCGGTAAAGGAGATGCCGTAGAGCCGCCCCTCGGCCATTGCCCGGTTCCACAGAATGTTGGTCGAAAACGGGCCCTCCGGCGCATCGCGCAGCAGGCGGTGGCTGACCAGCTGGATGCCAGTGTAGATGAAGGGCGCGATCCGACCGGGACGGCGGCGCGAGAGGTGGCCCAGCGGATCCATGTGGAAGTCCCCCGGCCCATCGAAATTCATCGCACGGGCGTGTGGCACCACCAGTAACAGCGCGTCCATTACCTCCGCATCCCAGCGGCGGGACAGATCGTGGAAGGCGCTTTTAGGCCCATCCAGCCAGATATTGTCGGCGTTCAAGGCAAAGAACGGATCGGGCAGGTGTGGCAGAGCCTTCACCATGCCCCCGCCGGTTTCGAGCAGCAGCGCGCGTTCGTCGGACACGGTCACTTCCGGAGCCTTGCGCGCCAGCACGTGGGCCTCAAGGGCATCAGCCAGATAGTGGACGTTGACCACTGCCTTGCTCACCCCGGCTTCGACCAGACGGTCGAGCGCGTGGTCGATCAGCGCCTTGCCCGCGACGCGCACCAGCGGTTTGGGCTGGCTGGCAGTGAGCGGACGCATCCGCTTGCCGAGGCCCGCGGCAAGGATCATCGCGGTGTCCGAAGCGAGCAGCGTCACGCGGGGAAAGCTCCGTTGGCGGCGCGAAGTTCCTCGGGGATATTGGCATCGAACCACTCGGCCACGGGCGCGAGCGCGGGATGGGCAAGATCACGTTCGAGCGCCGCCCACACCCGCGGAATCATGGCAAGATAGCGCGGCTTGCCGTCACGCGCGTTCAGGCGGGTGAAGATGCCGACGATCTTGGCATTCCGCTGCGCGCCAAGAGTGGCATAGTCGGCAAGGAAATCATCATCCGCCCCGCCCGCAGCCTGCGCGTAATGCAGCAGCATCGCCGTCTCCAGATGCACATCGACATCGCGCCGTGCATCCTGGAGGAGCGAGACGAGATCATAGGCAGGGTGGCCGACCAGCGCGTCCTGAAAGTCGATCAGACCCTGCGGCGCGCTCGCCTTGCTGCCGAGCAACATGATGTTCTCCGCATGGTAATCACGCAGCACCGTCACCCCGGGGTTCTGGCGCGACAGGACAGGCGCGAGAACCTCATCCCAGGCCGCCGTATAGGACCCGGCATCCACATCGAGCCCCTGCGCCGGGCACCACCATTCCGTCAGCAGCGCCGCTTCGCGCTGGTAGACCGCCATGTCGTAGGGGGAGAAAGGCCCGGGCGGCAGGCGGTGAAGCGCAGCCAGGGCATCGACCGCGGCTTCATAGGCGGCGCGTTCGTCGGCAGGGTTCACGTCCAGCCAGTCGCGCATCCGGTCATTGCCGAAATCCTCGGTCAGCACCCATCCCGCGCCCGCATCCTCGGCGAGGATCGCAGGCGCGCGCATTCCGCCCGCGTTCAGCCAGTGCGCGACATGGAGGAAAGGCGCCGGGTCCTCGTGCGGCGGCGGCGCGTGCATCAGCATCGCGGTCTCGCCGCTCGCCTGCGTCAGGCGAAAATAGCGCCGGAACGAGGCATCGCCGGGCAACGGGGCAACCTGCGCCTCCCCCCAGCCGGCACGGGATGTGAATGCGGCAAGTCCTTCAGGCAGTTCGCTCATGGCATCCGCCCTACCCAATCCGCCCCGCCGCGGGCAATCGCAATCCGCCCGCCTTCCCCGCTTTTGCCGCAAGGCTCGAGCGAGATTGTCAGGCATCCCGGCTCATGCCCGAAACCGCCCGCATGATCGGGCCATTCGGCGAGCAGCACCGCGCCGTCTCGGTAATCGTCGAGACCGATTTCGGCGAGTTCGGACGGTTCATCTAGCCGGTAGAAATCGGCGTGCACCACAGCAAGGCGCAGGGGCGGCGCGGCGTAGGTTTCGATGATCGTGAAGGTCGGCGACGGCACCTCGCCCGCGTGTCCCAGCGCGGCAAGGATTGCGCGCGAAAGCGTGGTCTTGCCTGCCCCCAGCCCACCTTCAAGCGCCACCACATCGCCCGCCCGCAGATGCGCGGCAATACGCGCGCCATAGGCCGCCATGGCCGCCAGATCGGGGAGTTTCTCGCGCGAAGTGGTCACGGCAGCCGAATGGTTGCGACGGTGCCAGCGCCCTTGCGGCTGACGATGTCCAGCGTGCCGTCATGCGCGGCGATAAGCTGACGGGCGAGCGGGATTCCAAGCCCCGTGCGGCGCTCCGGCGCACCCTCACCGCCACGGCGCACGCCGCCACTTGCGCGTGCGAGTTCCTGCGCGCTCATCCCGCGGCCATTATCGGCAATGCTGATCTCGGTACCATAACCGGCGCCTTCGGGGGCCTTCCTGATCTCGATGACAATGCGTCCGGCCTCCGGCGTGCCGGCGATGGCGTTGTCGAGAAGATTGCCGACAGCGCGACCCATTTGGCGCGGATCGGCATCAATGATCCGGCCCCGCCGTCCCTTCAGATCGAGGCTGAGCCCCGCCGCGATGATCGCCTGTTCGCGCTCCCGCACCTGCGTGGTGAGGAATTCGAGCACATCGAGCCGTTCCTTGCGGATCGGCAGCAGGCCCGCCTCGCTCTGCGACAGATCAAGGACGTTTTCGACCTGCTCGGTCAGCCGTTCGACCGCCGAGAGAATCGCATCGACGTACTCGCCCGCCGCCTCGGGATCGGCCACAGCGCCGCTCTTCAGCAGCTCGGCATAGCCGCCGATCGTGGTGAGAGGCGTGCGGAATTCATAGGACATGTTGGCAAGGAACTTCGCCTTGACCGCGTCTGCCTCTTCAAGCGCCTCGGCACGTTCGCGCAGCGCCTGCTCGGCTTTCTGCGAGGCCGTGATGTCGAGCACGGTCAACAGCCCGTTGCCATCAGGCAGCGGGATGCCAGCAAAGCGCAACGTGCGCCCGTCTGCCAGCTCCACCCGCCCTTCCTTCTCACGCCGGTCGAGTGTCGCCGCACGCACTGCGGCCCCGATCAGGCCTGCTTCCTCGGGGCGGACCAGGTTGCGGCCGATCGCGCTGAGCAGTTCATCAGCGCTCGGATGGAGATCGAGAAGTTCGGTTGTCAGGCCCCAGGTGCCCGCAAAGCTCCGGTTCCACAGCTGCACCGAACCATCGGGGGCAAAGATCGCCAGCGCCTCGAAAAGGCTGTCGAGCGTGGCTGTGCGGGTGCGCAACAGGGTGTCGCGCACAGCGGACAGAGCGAGGCTCTCGGTGCGGTCCTCGGTGATCAGCACAAGACCGCCATCGGGCATGGGCTGGGCGACGACACGCAGGTGCGTACCGCCCGGTAGCGGCCATGCTTCCTCGATAGCATCCTGCATCCCGAACCATCCGGTACGCTCGCGCCGCCATTCCGGGAAATCGCGGACCTCTGGTGTGCGCCCCCGCTCGCGCGCCTCGGCAAGAAAACGCTCGAAGGGCACATGCGCCTCGATCGCCTCTTCGATCAGGCTGAACAGACGGCGGAAGGGGCGGTTGGCAAAGGTCAGGCGCTCTTCGGCATCAAACAGCGCGACCCCTACGGAAAGCTGGTCGAGCAGGGCGCGCTGCGCATCGCGGAAAGCGCGGAACTCGCGCGCGACCTGCTGCTGTTCCTCGATATCGATGGCATAGCCCGCCACGCCCTCCTGACCCAGCGGCAAGTCGGAAACCCGCAAGGTGCGCCGCGCCCCGTGGATGGTGGCAGCGACGATCCGCTCGGACTTGTCCTGCGCCTGCAAACTGGCGCGGGCGATATCTGCGGGCGAGCGGCCATCTTCGGGCTCGAGCAGCTCGATCTGGCCTTCCACGACCTCCGCTGCGCTCAGTGCGCCCACTGCATCGACATAGGCCTGATTGACGAGCTGAAGCGTGAGATCGGCAGCCCGGAACCACATTGGCATGGGCGCAGCCTCGATCAGGCCGACAAGCGCAGCAAAATCCCCGGTAGCGCGCGCGGCAGCGGCCCGAAGCCGGGCCATTTCGGCGTGGCTCTCGGTAAAATCGAATATCCACACCAACGCCGCTCCGCCGGGAGACACCTGCGGATCGGCAAGCGTGCCATAGAGCGCAAGGCTGCGCTGCGAACCCGGCAGGTTGATCGCCATACGGAAAGGTGCGGCACTTTTCTGGGTGGTCTGGATCTTGGTCCAGAGCTGATCGAGCTGGTCTTGCGCAAGCCCGCCTGCACGGGGTGAACCCAGCGGCGCGGCAAGTTCCGAAAGGTATTTGGGCATGCCGGACAGACCGAGCATCCGCGCCAGCTTGTCAGGTGCCTCGATCCGGCCATCGACCCTGACCAGCAGCGGTAGCGCCGGGGCAACATCGAGCAGGGTCTGCATCCGCTTAAGGCTGGTGCGCATCGCCTTTGCGCGCTTGACGCTGCGGTTCGCGCGCAACACGACAAAGCCCGCCCCCACCGCCCAGGCGGCAAGAACGAGCGCGATCAGCACCAGTGAAAGGGGCGATAAGTCCATCGCTCAACCGCTATGCGCGTGCGCGCGGCAGTGCAACGGGTGACAGACCGCCCGCCCCCAACCCCGTGAAAAAACGGGGTGAGGCGGGCGGATTGTCTGGCTTAGTAGCGGTAGTGATCGGGCTTGAACGGGCCGGCCTGCGGCACGCCGATGTAGCTGGCCTGCTTGTCGCTCAGCTGGGTCAGCTTCACGCCCAGCTTTTCGAGGTGCAGCGCGGCGACCTTTTCATCGAGGTGCTTGGGCAGGACGTAGACGTCGTTGTCGTATTCGTCGGCCTTGGTGAACAGTTCGATCTGGGCCAGCGTCTGGTTGGTGAAGCTCGCGCTCATCACGAAGCTCGGGTGGCCGGTGGCGCAGCCGAGGTTCACCAGACGGCCCTTGGCGAGGATGATGATCGACTTGCCATCGGGGAAGGTGACCAGATCGGTGCCTTCCTTGATTTCCTTCCACTCGTAGTTCGACAGCGCCGAGATCTGGATCTCGCTGTCGAAGTGGCCGATGTTGCAGACAATCGCCATCGGCTTCATGTTCATCATGTGATCGGCGGTAATGACGTCTTCGTTGCCGGTGGCGGTCACGAAGATGTCGGCACGCTTCACGGCGTCTTCCATGGTGACGACTTCAAAGCCGTCCATAGCGGCTTGAAGCGCGCAGATCGGGTCGATCTCGGTGACCATGACGCGGGCGCCGCCGTCACGCAGCGAGGCAGCCGAACCCTTGCCGACGTCGCCGTAACCGGCAACGCAGGCGACCTTGCCGGCCAGCATCACGTCAGTGGCGCGGCGGATTGCGTCGACCAGCGATTCCTTGCAGCCGTAGAGGTTGTCGAACTTTGACTTGGTGACCGAATCGTTCACGTTGATCGCCGGGAAAGGCAGCTTGCCCTGCTTGGCGATCTGGTAGAGGCGCATAACGCCCGTCGTGGTTTCTTCCGAAACGCCCTTGATCGCCTTCACCGTCTTGGTGAGGTAGCCCGGCTTGGCGGCGACGAAGGCCTTGAGCGCGCGCTGGAATTCGATTTCCTCGGCGTTGGTCGGCTCGCCCATTTCCTCGCCCGCTTCAATGCGCGCGCCCCACAGCGCGAACATGGTGGCATCGCCGCCATCGTCGAGGATCATGTTGCAGGTCAGGTCGGGATCGGCTTCCGACGCCCAATCGAAGATGCGGCCCACGTAATCCCAGTATTCGCCCAGCGTCTCGCCCTTGATGGCGAAGACCGGAATGCCGCGCGCGGCGATAGCGGCGGCGGCGTGGTCCTGCGTCGAGAAGATATTGCAGGTCGCCCAGCGCACTTCAGCGCCGAGAGCCACGAGGGTCTCAATCAGCACCGCGGTCTGGATCGTCATGTGCAGCGAACCGGTAATGCGCGCACCCTTGAGCGGCTGCGAAGCGCCGTATTCGGCACGCAGGGCCATAAGACCGGGCATTTCGGTTTCGGCGATCATGATCTCGTCACGGCCGAACTGGGCGAGCGCGATATCCTTGATGACATATTCGTGAGTCGGGGCGGCAGCGAGGGTAGCCATAATTCTATCTCCTGAACGCAGATCCGGGGCCGCGGGGGCGGATGGTCTGCTTTTCCGCCTCGCCCCCTAGCGGCCAAGCGTCGCCGAGGCAAATATAAACGTATCTTTATATGTCTATTTGTTGCCCCTCCCTCGCCCCCGCGATAGGGAGCGCCGGCACACACCCCCAAGAGAGGATACACCGACAATGACGATCTCCGTTGGCGAAAAGATTCCCGAAGTCACTCTGGTCAAGGCGACGGCGGAAGGGCCGCAGGCCATCAAGTCGAGCGAGTATTTCGCAGGCAAGCGCGTTGCTCTGTTTTCGGTCCCCGGGGCCTTCACGCCGACGTGTTCGGCAAAGCACCTGCCCGGCTTCGTCGAGAAAGCCGCCGATCTTAAGGCCAAGGGCGTGGACGAAATCGTCGGCACCGCAGTCAACGATGCGTTCGTGATGGGCGCGTGGAACAAGGCGCAGGGATCGGACGACATCACGATGCTGGCAGATGGCAATGCCGAGTTCGTCAAGGCGATCGGCCTCACCATGGATGGCTCGGGCTTCGGCATGGGCACCCGCGGCCAACGCTTCTCGATGGTGATCAACGACGGCGTGGTCGAGCAGCTCAACGTCGAGGAACCCGGCGACTTCCGCGTGTCGAGCGCGGAACACATGCTCGGCCAGCTCTGAACCAGTTTCATCCTCCCCGCTGCCAGCCAGCGGGGAGGCCCTGGCCATCGCGAGGACACAGCCATATCGAGAGCCCATGCCAGTGGCTCATTCTACGGAGGTCCGAAAGCTTTTCGTAACGGCTGCTTCGATTTCTCACATCCGGAAGTTTGGCCGAAGACGTCGCGGCGCAGTCGCGGCCCTTACTGCAGCGGCGGTGCACCACTAGCCAGCCATAGCGCCAGCCCTACCGCGGTACCGACGGCGAGCAGCCCCTTCACCCACGGAACCGGCCCGATCCCCTCGCCCCCCGTCAGAGGCGGGCGGCTGCCGCCGACCATCGGCGAAAGCAGATCGTCGCCGCGCACGGCATAGAATGTGATCGCCGCCAAGTGCAGCGCCACAAGAGTGCCGATCACCCATACGAAGCTTTCGTGAACTTCGGTGATCGTGTCGGCGGTCGCTACACCGACCAGCCCGTTGAGCGGACCAGTGGCGTCGTCGAAGGGATCGCCCGCGAACAGGCCAAGGCTGACCTGAAACAGCATTGCAGCCAGCAGCACAAGCGTGCTCCACCCGCCCAGCGGCGAGTGGCCAATGGTCGGCCTAGCCCCACCCGCGCCGCGCCGCAAATAGGCTAGCACTGCCGCCGGCCCCTTCACGAAGCTGGAAAAGCGCGCGGTTTCCGGGCCCAGAAAGCCCCACAGTATGCGGAAGACCAGCAGACCGAGCAGCACCAGGCCAAGCCGCTTGTGCAGCACCCACCGGTCATTCTCCGCGGTCCACCACATCGCCGGGATCAGCAACGGAAAACTCCAGTGGGTCAGCCGCAGCAACGGATCCCACACCTTGATGTCGCGATAGGCGGCAAGTGAGGGCCGCGGCGCCTCGGTCATCTACTTCTTCTCGTCATCAAGCCGGAACTGGTCGTGACAGCCCTTGCAGGCTCCGCCCATCGCCATCGCCTGCGCAGCCACGGCGGCCTTGTCCGCGCCGCCCGCAAGGCTGGCGAGCTTGGCGCTTTCATCGGCGAGCTTGCCAGCGGCGGCCTTGAACTCCTCTGGCTTCTGCCAGATCGCCGCCAATGCCTCGGTGTCGTAGCCATCGTCAACGCCGGTGCCGACCGGGAAATGGTTGGCGATCTTGCCGGCGCGCGCGTTGATGTCAGTGGCCTTGGCGGCAATCAGAGCGAAATCGGGAGCGTCCTTTTCAAGCTCGCCGCGCATCGCCTTGAAGGCCCCGCCGATCGCTTCGAAATTGTCTTGCCGCTCCTTGATCACCGGCGGCGCCGCTTGATCTGCCACCGGGGTGTCACCCGATGGTTCGCCGCCGGAACATGCAGCAAGGCCCACAGCAAGCGCGGCGGCAAGACAAAGGCGCGGAGCGGATCGGGACAGCATCGGCATTCTCCTTCAGGTCCGGGAATGACCCTCGGGCGAGAGGCTATGCCGCTTTGCTGCTGATCGCAAACGCGAAAACGGGGCGCTCCGGAAAGGGGCGCCCCGTTTGCATTGCGTTGTAGCTGTCGTGCTTAGCCGCGCGTGCCGGGCACAGCGCGATCGGCTTCAGCAAGGATCGTTGCGCGATCCTGTTCGACCAGCGCGAGCATTGCGGTGCGGATCGAATCGCTGCGGCTGTCGACCAGCTTGTCGATCGCCTTGGCACTGGTTTCGCACCAGCCCGGACGCGAGCCGCTGATGACGTCTTCCTGCGACAGCGATCGCTGCGACCGCAGGGCTTCGCCCACCTTGGCCACACGCTCGACATTGAGAGTGGCAGTCCAGTTGCAGCGCAGCGTGCTCGGGCGACCGGCAACACCGGCAGTGCCGACCTGATTGGTTTCGACAATCACCGAACCGCGATAATCGGCCGCAATCGGGCCAGCGGCGTGGTCAATGACCACTTCATGTTCGAGCGCCAGAGCGGGCGCCGCAAACGAAGCGGCGAATGCCACCCCGATGAGGGCACGTTTGATCATGATGGTCTCTCCTGCGTTGGTCGCGACTTTTTGGTCGTCGATGATCCAAGATATCATTGTCCGACCATTGTTCCAACCGGCGCAAGTTGCATTCTTTTCAACCGCCGATGAGATGCTTCAATGTGCCGGTTATGGCAGGTTTGCAGATCAATAGCCCATCAGGCTCATCACTTCCTTGCGGCTGCTGTCATTGTCGAGGAAGCAGCCGAGGATCCGGCTGGTGATCATGCCGACGCCCGGGGTCTTGACCCCGCGTCCCGTCATGCAGCCATGTTGCGCTTCGATCACCACGGCCACACCATGCGGATCGAGATGGTCCCAGATGCATTGCGCAACCTCGGCGGTGAGACGCTCCTGGATTTGCAGGCGGCGGGCATAGCCGTGCAGCACACGGGCCAGCTTGGAAATGCCGACAACCTTGTTCCGCGGCAGATAGGCGATCGCTGCCTTGCCGATGATCGGCGCCATGTGGTGTTCGCAGTGCGACTGAAAGGGAATGTCCTTCAGCAGCACGATCTCGTCATACCCGCCCACTTCGCTGAACTGGCGGGTGAGGTGGATCGAGGGATCTTCCCGGTAACCCTCGCAGTATTCCAGCCACGCACGGCCCACGCGCTTGGGCGTGTCCAGCAGGCCCTCGCGCGAGGGATCGTCGCCGGCCCACGCAATCAGCGTGCGGATCGCATCCTGCACGTTCTCGGGCACCTCGGGCTTGCCGAGGGGGTTTTCGGGATCGAACTCGTCATCGTGATCGTGGGCGGAGATATAGTTCATGGGTCTTTCGTCTTTCTCACTCATCGGCTCTGTCGGAGCCCCCTCGCCTGTCGATCCCGAGTGACGTCAACCATCAACCACCCGAGGCGTTCCTTGCAGATACGCCGATTGCGCCGGATGGATGCCGTCCCCACATCATTCGATGTAGTGGGAAATTTCCCGAATTCACCCCCTACCGGGTCGAAAAGGAAGCAAAAGCGTGTTGCATGAACCCTCCCCCGCCGAGTTCGAGGCCGCCGCCCGCGCCGTGCTGGCGAGGCTGCCCGAGATGTTCGCCCGCGAATTGTCGGCCGTGGTGCTGCGGATCGAGGAGTTTGCCACGGACGACCAACTCGAATCGCTGGGGATCGAGGATCCATGGGAACTCACCGGTCTCTATGAAGGCGTGGCTTTGACCGAAAGGTCGCAATGGGACAGCGACGGCCTGCCGCCGGTCATCACTCTGTTCCGCCAACCGCTGATTGCGGAGATGCAGGAAACGGGCGTCACCTTTACCGCACTGGTGCGACACGTGGTGATCCACGAAGCAGGACACCACTTCGGCCTGTCGGACGAGGACATGCACGCGCTCGAGGAAAGTGTGGAGGATTGAGCGCGGGCTGCCTCAAACCGACAACGCCCGCCCCTCTTGCGAGGAGCGGGCGTTATTGGCGCACCCGAAAGGATTCGAACCTCTGACCCCCAGATTCGTAGTCTGGTGCTCTATCCAGCTGAGCTACGGGTGCGCGCTGAGGGGGGGCCTTTAGGGGGGTCATTCGGGCTTGGCAAGGGGGGTTCATCACAAATCACGAGATTCGCGAAGAGACGCGCGGAAAGCTCAATGTCGAGCGGAGGCTTGGGAAGCGCAAGCACCTCGCCCGGGGTGAACCAGCCAACCTGACCGCCTTCGAGCGCCCGCGGCTCCCCCTCCCACGCGCTGACGGTGTAAAGTAGGATGACAATGCCCGGGCGCCCATCCTCTCCGGTCGATTCGGCAAATCCGCAGGGTGCGCAACGCCCGGGATAGCAAACAATGCCAAGCTCCTCCGTAAGCTCCCGTATCAGCGATTGCAGAGGAAATTCATTACCTTCTGTTTTTCCCCCGGGAAACTCCCAGAGTCCGGCGTGGTGTTTTCCCTCGGGCCGGCGATGCATCAACCACCGCCTGTCATCCCTTTGCAAGGCTCCGGCGACGACCGTGATCCAGGGCGAGGTCATGTCGGTTTTCTTTCCAAGTGAATCGGCCATCTCAACCTTTTCTTAACGTCCCGACGCGATTCTGTGACGGTCAGATCGCTTGAGTAAGGGGAGTCCCCAATGTTGCCGATATTCTTGAAGAAGCTCGTCGGCGACCAGTCGGGGGCGACCGCTATCGAATACGGTCTGATCATTGCACTCATCGTGATTGCCATGATCGCTGCGCTCCAGGGCGTTGCGACCACGACCGCCGACATGTGGACGCGCGTCGAAAGCGAAAGCGTTGCGGCCATGACGAAATAACAGAAATCGAACCTCGGATTAGTCATTTCTCAATAAGTCGAAGCCTACCTAATCCCTAGCCACCGAAATCGGTTGGCTCGGGTATCGAAGACCAAACCAGGAGACCACAAATGACCTTTTTCAAGAACCTCGTCCGTGACGAACAGGGTGCCACCGCCATCGAATACGGCCTGATCGCTGCTCTGATCGCCGTCGCCGCCATCACCGCGATGACCTCGCTGGGCGGCACGCTCTCGGGCACCTTCAACAACGTCAACTCCAAGATGGCTCCGGGCACCGGCGGTGGCACCACCGCCTAAGGTTCG
Source organism: Sphingomonadales bacterium (assembly GCA_019750455.1). GTDB lineage: Bacteria > Pseudomonadota > Alphaproteobacteria > Sphingomonadales > Sphingomonadaceae > Erythrobacter. The sequence goes on from JAIEOM010000034.1 coordinate 51,545, forward strand.
GAAATTCCGGAAAAATGATGAGCGGCGGGGAGCAATCCCCGCCGCTTTTGTGTGTCGCCAGGTATTGGAATTATAGCCGAGCGCGAGATAGTTCAGGTCCTTCGCCATATCTTATGGTTACTATAACACTTTGAACCAGTTAGGCGTTTATCAATAGGTGAAGGGTACCAGTGGAGCTGTCCACCGCGAACCTGTTGGATGGATTGCCAAGACATGCCCAGCCTAGGAGACCACAAATGACCTTTTTCAAGAACCTCGTCCGTGACGAACAGGGTGCCACCGCCATCGAATATGGCCTGATCGCTGCTCTGATCGCCGTCGCCGCCATCACCGCGATGACCTCGCTGGGCGGTACGCTTTCGGGCACCTTCAACAACGTCAACTCCAAGATGGCTCCGGGCACCGGCGGCGGCACCACCGCCTAAGGTTCGGAAACTCCGGAAAGTTGAACAGCGGCGGGGAGCAGTCCCCGCCGCTTTTCTTTGTGCGGAAAGCAAATTGCGCAGAAAGCTGGTGAGACCCCACTGCTTTGAGCCACAAAAAACGTATGGCCCGCCCCG
>JAIEOM010000001.1 GCA_019750455.1 Sphingomonadales bacterium
AATCGATGATCCCGCGCCACACCGCGCGCTGTTCGGGCGGCAGATGGCGGAAGGCATAGAGCGCGTGCAGCAGCCCTTCATAGGGATTGCCGATCCCTTCGGGCTGGCCGGGGGTCCACCAGTAATTGACCAGCATGCTGACCGGTGAGAGGCTTTCCACCCCGTGCCACCAGCCATAGGGGATGTAGATTGCATCGCCCGGCGCCAGTGTTGCCGCCTCGGCATGGCGCGCGGCTTCGGCAAAGCGCGGGTAGCGGGCAAGATCGGGCGCGTGGGGATCGACCATGCTCACCGGTATCCCCGCCGGGGTGAGCTCGAAGGGGCCTGGATAGAGGTTCGCGATCTGGGCCGGCGGATAGAGCGTAAAGCGTCGCTCTCCGGCGACACAGCAGGCGATGTTCTCCTTGGCGTCGTAATGCGTGCCGACCTTGATGCGGTTGCCGATCCAGATTTTCGGCGGCACCTCCGACAGCAAGGCAAGCCGGTTGTCGCGGACAAAGCCGGGGAGCAGGCTGGCGAGGTCCTCGGACTGCACGGCCAGAGCGGGCGGATCGGGTATCGCGGCGGCACCCAGCAAATCGTCGAGAAACGTCTCGAACCGCCCGTTGCCGCGCACGAAATTGAGCCGGGTGAGGTCCGGCGTGTAGAAGAACCGCCCGCCTTCCGTTGGAGCGGCGGCAATCGCCTGCACGGGCCGGGCCGAAGGTTCACGCGCAAGGTAGCGGACGATTGCCGCGTCTCCCTCCCGCGCCGCCGCGACCGCAGGCCAATCGGCAACCTGCCCCCGCAATATCACGGGCCGCGCAGCCGACCGGACCGCCGCGAAGCCCGGGGCATCCACCGGCCCTGCGATTTCCTCCATCGCGCGCGGGGCGGGGAGTAAGGTCATGCGGTGAGCGCGTCTTCGGCGGCGATGGCCCCGCCGTTCTGGCGCAGGAATTCATCCTGCGTCGGCAATTGCGCCACGGTCTGCGCAATCGCCCCGCGAATATGGGCGAGCCGGGTGCGGGTTTCGTCCGCATCGAGCATCCATGCCGCCGGATGATAGCCCTGCGGGGTCACGCCCTGCGAGAGCATCACCGAAAGCCAGCTATCCTCGGTGAACAGCTCGTTGTTCTCGCGGATAATCCGGCCCGAGGAACGGAACATCGCCAGCTTTTCGGCAAGACTGTCCGGCGCAGGCAGATTCTTGCAATAGCGCCAGAATTCCGAATCCTCGCGCTCGGTGGCGCTGTAGTGGAGCACCAGAAAATCGCGGATGTCGCGGTATTCGCCTGCTGTATCGCGGTTGAAACGGTCGATCTCGACGGGCGAGAAGCCGGTGTCGGGAAACAGCGCCATCAGCCGCGCGATGCCCGATTGCACGAGGTGGATCGAGGTCGACTCGAGCGGTTCCAGGAACCCCCCCGCAAGCCCCAGCGCCACGACGTTCTTCTCCCACGTCCGCGCCCTGTGCCCCGCCCGGAAGGCGAGCTGGTTGGGGTCGGCAAGCGGCTTGCCGTCAAGGTTCGCCAGCAGCAGATCGGTCGCCGCCTGACGGTCGATATGGCTTGAGGAGAACACATGCCCGTTGCCGATGCGGTGCTGGAGCGGAATGCGCCACTGCCAGCCCGCGGTCCGCGCGGTCGATCGGGTCAGCGGCTCGTTGGCGCCGCCCAGCGTACAGGGGATCGCCACCGCACTGTCGCAAGGCAGCCACTTGCTCCAGTCCATGAACGGAACGCCCAGCGTCTGACCGAGCAGCAGCGAGCGGAAGCCGGAGCAGTCGATGAACAGCTCGCCCGCCACCTCACGCCCGTCTTCAAGGCGGACTGCGGTGACGAAGCCGGTTTCGCCATCCTGCATCACCTGCGTGATCCGCCCCTCGACCCGCACCGCCCCGGCGCGTTCGGCGTAGGCGCGCAGGAAGCGGGCATACCGGCCCGCGTCGAACTGGAAGGCGTAGGACAGCTTCGAGAGCGGCGAGCGCGGGTTGTCGGGACGCGGCCAGCTGAACCGGCCCGCCTTGCCCATCATCGCCGCGATCGAATAGTCATCGATCCGCGCCTCCTCCCCAAGGCTTTGGCCGCGCAGGAAGAAATGCTGGAACTCGATGCCCAGCATGGCGATACCGAAGCTGCCGAAGGGGTGGACGTAGCTGTGCCCGGGCCGCAGCCAGTCGACGAATTCGATGCCGAGTTTGTAGGTCGCGCGGGTCTCGCGCATGAACTGCATCTCGTCGAGGCCGAGCAGGCGGTTGAAGCCGATGATCTGCGGGATCGTCGCCTCGCCGACGCCGACGGTGCCGATCGCTTCGCTTTCGACCAGCGTCACCGACAGCCGGGGCATGTCGCCCAGCACGCGGACGATCGCGGCGGATGCCATCCACCCGGCAGTGCCGCCGCCGACGATCACGATTTTCGTGACAGGGGGGGGCGCGCTCATGCGACAGCGGCCTGCGGATCATGGTGCCAGCTGCCCGACTGGCGCAGGAAATCCTCATGCCCCGGCAGGCGCGCCGCAACATCGGCATAGGCGGCGCGCATCTGTGCCATGGCAGCAGCGACCTTGTCGGGATCGAGCGTGTCGGCGATGGGTTCGTGCGTTTCGGGCCAGATGTTCTGCCCCAGCATCACCGCAATCCAGCTCGGCTGGGCAAACAGCTCGGCATTCTCGCGGAACACCCGCCCCCGGTGCCGCCACAGGTCAATCTTGCGCGCGAGGCTTTCGGGGATGTCCATGTGGCGGACGTAGCGCCAGAACTCGGAATCCTCGCGTTGTGTCGCCTTGTAGTGGAGTATCACGAAATCGCGCACGTCCTCGTAGAGCGCGTGCATCCCGCGGTTGTATTCGTCCCGCTCGGCAGGCCGGATCGGCAGGTCGGGAAACAGCGCGAACAGACGCTGGATGCCGTTCTGGATCAGGTGGATAGAGGTCGATTCGAGCGGCTCGATGAACCCGCTCGACAGGCCCAGCGCGATGACATTGTGGTTCCACGCCTTGCGCCGCATGCCGGTGAGAAACTTCAGGCCGCGCGGTTCGGCGAGGGGTTCGCTTTCGAGGTTGGCGAGCAGGATTGTGCGCGCCTCGTCCTCGTCCATGAAGGCGCTGGAAAACACATGGCCGTTGCCGGTGCGGTGCTGGAGCGGGATGCGCCATTGCCACCCCGCAGTGTGCGCCGTGGCGCGGGTGAACGGATCGGGCGGGCCGGGCAAGCGGCTGGGCACGGCGAGTGCGCGGTCCATGGGGAGCCATCGGCTCCAGTCTTCGTATCCGGTCTCGAGCGCTTCCTCGATCAAGAGCCCGCGAAAGCCCGAGCAATCGATGAACAGATCACCCGCCATGGTCGTGCCGTTCTCCAGCGTGACGCTGTCGACATCGCCCGATTCGCCGTCGCGGGTGACGCGGGTGATCTGCCCCTCGATGCGCGTCACGCCCTGCCTCTCGGCGATGCGGCGCAGATAGGCGGCGTATAGCCCCGCATCGAAATGGTAGGCATAGGCGATCTCGCGCACCACCGATTGCGCGCCGGCGGCGGGCCGCGCGAATCGGCGCATCTGTGCGGCGGCGGTGCTCATCGAATAGGCGCCGATCTCGCCCGCTGCCGCCGCACCGCTGCGCGCGCGCTCGCGCAGCCACAGCTGGTGGAAGGCGATGCCGTGGAGATCCTGCCCGTAGGTGCCGAAAGGGTGGAAATAGCGATCGCCCACCCGGCCCCAGTTCACGAATTCGATCCCCAGTTTGCAGGTGCCGCGCGTCTCGCGCAGGAATTCGGCTTCGGGGATGTCGAGCATCGCGTTGAAGCTGCGGATCGGCGGGATTGTCGCCTCGCCCACACCAACGGTGCCGATGGCATCGGATTCGATCAGCGTGATGGTGCGGTGCCCATCGTCGAAAAAGCGTGAAAGCGCGGCGGCCGCCATCCATCCGGCGGTGCCGCCGCCGACGATCACGACCCGCTTCAAGCGGCGCGCGTTACCGATACCATCGACTGCCATTATCCTCCCCTCGATGCTGGCATTATGCAGGATTGTTGGCAAATTGCCACAGTATCCCTGCAAAAATGCGAAGACCTATTGTCAAGGCGCGCCGCGACCGATAAGCCAATGCCCCACAAGAGAGCAAGCTATCTACGAATAAATGATAGCGCTAACATGGGGAGGGATCTTATGCGCACTTCGATGCAGCCGCAGGATATCGGCGTTGGACGTCGACATCCGTGGTACAAGAGCGTGCTGCGCGCCGGGGCTTCGGCACTGGTCGTCGGCAGCGCCATCACCGCCAGCGCGGGCCTTGCCCAGGACCAGGCGGGCGAACCCGATGTCGAAGGCACCGCGACCGTCGAGGAACCGGCCAACGAGATCATCGTCAGCGGTCTGCGCCAATCGCTCGCCAACGCGCAGAACGTGAAGCGCAACGCCGACACTGTCGTCGATGCGATCACCGCGCAGGATATCGGCGCGCTGCCTGACCGTTCGGTGACCGAAGCGCTCCAGCGCGTCCCCGGCATTTCGATCAACCGCTTCGCCGGTTCGAACGATCCCGACCACTTCTCCGTCGAAGGCTCGGGCGTCGTGGTGCGCGGCCTCAACTTCGTGCGTTCGGAATTCAACGGCCGCTCGGCCTTTGCTGCCGGTGTGGGCGGTCAGGCGCTCAACTTCGCCGACGTGCCGGCCGAACTGCTCGGCTCGGTGATCATCAGCAAGAACGCTACCGCCGAAACCATCGAGGGCGGCCTTGCGGGCACTGTCAATCTCGTCACCCGCAAGCCTTTCGACAACAACGGCTTCAAGATCGCCTTCACCGCAGAGGCGAATTACGGCGATTTCCGCAAGGAATGGACCCCGACGCTGTCGGGCCTGATCAGCAACACCTGGGACACCGACAAGGGCCGCTTCGGCCTGCTGGTGAGCGGCTCGTTCTCGCAGATCAAGAGCCGTGCCGATGGCCTTCAGGTCGCCAACTACCAGACCCGTGACGGAGCGCTGGTCAATGCCGCCAACACCGATGGCGTGCGCGTGTGCCGCAATCCGCTGCCGGGCTCTAGCGATACCTTCACCCTGCCGCCGGGCGGCGCGCTGTGCGGCAATTTCGGCTCCGCGGGTGCTGACGGTTTTGCCGATTACGCCACCAGCCGCGTCGCGCCGGTCGGCGGCCAGTTCCGCACGCAGGAATTCGACCGCGAGCGGCAGGGCTTCGCAGCCTCGGCACAGTTTGAATCGATCGACGGCAAGACGCTGATCACGGCGGAATTCATCCGTTCGGCATCCAAGAACAAGTGGGGCGAATACACCTTCGAAACCGCCCCCGACCTCGCCGAATATTCGACCTATCCGATCGGCTGCCAGCAGAACGATGCGGGGCCCAACCGCATCAATCCGGACGGCAGCCTCGGCGATCCGACCGCGCGGGCACAGTGCCCGGTCGGCGGGTTCACCGACTATATCTACAACGAGCAGGGGCTGTTCCAGTCGGGCTACATCGTCAACGCCAGCAACGGCTGGCGCGGCAACCCGGATGCGTCGCCCTTCGTGCCGATCGGCGGCCTCCAGCAGTCGCTCGCCCGTCGTCAGGTCGATGACCGGATCACCAACGAGGACTACTCGATCAATCTGCGCACCGAGCTGACCGACCGCTTCACGGTCGAACTCGACGCGCAATATGCGACCTCGCACAAGGAAAACCTCGACTTCAGCGTGTTCGGATCGTCCTTCGCCGATCAGGAGCTCGACATTTCGGGCAACCTCCCGGTGATCGTTCCGCGCAAGCCCCAGTTCCTCGGCTACACCTGGTCGACACCGGGTGCGGCTCTTGCCGGGGCAACCGAGGAGCAATACTTCACCGATCCGCGCTTCCAGTTCTGGCGCGCGGCGATGGATCACATCGAGGATTCGCGCGGCACGCAGTACGCCTTCCAGGCGGACATGGCCTACGAGTTCGATGACGATGCCTTCTTGCGCAAGGTCAAGTGGGGCGCGCGCTATCAGGACCGCGAGCAGCTGGTGCGTTACACCACCTACAACTGGGGCATGCTGAGCGAGACCTGGTCGGGCGACCGTCCGGTCAACTTCGCCGACACCCCTGCCGATGCGTCGCAGCGCTACGATTTCCCGAACTTCTTCCGTGGCCGCGTTCCCGGACCTCCGGGTGCGTTCTACTACGCGGGCGATCTGACCGGTGACTATGCCGGGGCGGTCAACTTCTTCCAGTCGGTGCAGGGTCAGGCACGCGCGCTGGGCGGTTCGCCGACCTGGGTGCCGCTGGCCGCGCGCAACGCCGGAACGGCGCAGGCCGCCGATGCCGAAGGCTTCATCGCCAATGATCGCCAGCCGATCACCCAGCGTGATACCGCGGGCTATCTCCAGCTCGAATTCGGCAGTGACGAGCTGTTCGGCGGCATCCGCTTCTCGGGCAATGTCGGTCTGCGCTATGTCGACACTGCCATTGTCTCGAGCGGGTCGATCGGGGTGCCGAGCCAGCAGGCGCTCAACATCCAGGAACCCTTCGCGGTGCGCTGCGCCGCCACGGTGCCGCCGGGTGCGCCTCCGGGCACGCTGCCGCAAACGCCGGGCGGGGTCTGCAATCTCGGGGCTGCGGGATATGCCCAGCTCCAGCAGTTCGCAGGGGATGGCGCCGCGTTCCGGGATGTGGCCGATGTCAGCTACGATTTCTGGCTGCCGAGCCTCAACCTCAAGTTCGGCGTGACCGATGATGTGATCCTGCGCTTTGCCGGGTCCAAGGTGCTGACCCGCCCTGAAAACTCCTATGTCCGCAACTTCCTCAACATCGGGTTGGGCGGAAGCGGGGAGCTGACGGCGGAAGCGGGCAACCCCTTCATCCGGCCGGCAACGGCGTGGCAGTTTGACGTGACGGCCGAATGGTATTTCGACACGGTCGGATCGCTCACGCTCAACGGCTTCTACAAATCGATCGACGATTTCTTCTATCAGGAGATTTCGAACCGCCAGGTCACCAGCAACGGCGTCACCCGTGACGTGCTGGTCCGCGGGCCGGCGAACTTCGACGGGAAGGGCAAGATCAAGGGCTTCGAGGTCGCCTACCAGCAGACCTATGATTTCCTGCCCAAGCCGTTCGACGGGCTCGGGGTGGCGGCCAACTACACCCACATCCGTTCGAGCGGTCTGCCGAACACCTTCCTCAACACCGGCGAGCCGGTGAACGAGGCGACCATTCCGCCGGGCAATCTGCCGCTGGAACAGCTCTCCAGGCACAACGTCAACGCGACGGTGTTCTACGAAAAGGGGCCGATCTCCCTGCGGGCCGCCTACAACTGGCGTTCGCGCTTCCTGCTCACGCCGGCGGATGTGATCTTCCCGTTCTACTCGATCTTCAACGAGGCGACCGGGCAGCTCGATGCTTCGATCTTCTTCAATGTCACGAAGAGCATCCGGGTCGGCGTGCAGGGTGTGAACCTGCTCGACGAGGTGACGCAGACCACGCAGGCCTTCACCGGCAACCGCGAGGATCTGGCCCCGCGTTCCTTCTTCATGAACGACCGCCGCTTCTCGGTCATCCTGCGGGGCAACTTCTAACGCTCCCCTGCTGCAAAAGCAGCCCTGCGGGAACAAGGCCCTCCGGTTCGTGCCGGGGGGCCTTTTCCTTTGCCGGAACGGGAGCGCGGAGCGCGCACAAAAAAGGGCCCGGACATTGCTGCCCGGGCCGCGAGGAATACCGCCGGCGAGAGGATCAGCCGACGGCGCTTATCACCTTGGCGAGTGCATCGCGCAGCGGCTTGGCGCGGTACGTGCTGTCATAGGGCGTGCCGCGCACTTCCAGCCCGTCGGCGCGCTTGGCGGGGTTGAAGCCCTGCAACCAGTTGAAGCGATCGACCATGCCCCAGGCGAGGATATCGTCGAGGTGCCGGTCGTAATCGAACATCACCTCGAAATAGCGCCGCGCAAAATCGGCGACCTTCTCGTCGCGCTGAGCGATGTTGGCGGGGAGCGCCTTGTCCTTCACGTCGAACTCGGTGATCAGCAGGCGGTAGCCCATGCCTGTCACCTCATCGAGGAACCGCCGCCACTCGCGCTCCGCATAGGGCCCGTTGCCGGTCGCCGGATCGATCGCGAAGATCTCGATATGCGACTGGATGCCGAGCGCATCGACCGGGGTGCCGCGTTTTCTGAAGCCTTCGAGCAGGCGCAGCACGTCGGCGTTATGCTTCGCATGCTGCGGTTCCCAGCTCATGTAGTCGTTATAGACGAGCTGCGCGTCCGGCAGTTCGGCGCGGGCGGTGTGGAAGGCGAGATCGAGCACCGCCTCGGGGCTGCCCATCGCGCGGCTCATGCTGGTTTCGATGGGGGCGTTGCGATCATGGTCGATCGCCTCGTTCACCACGTCGTAGCTCTGGATGATGCCCTTGTAGCGGCCGGTGACGGTGCGGATGTGCTCTGTCAGCAGCCGTTCGGCCTCGCGCACCGGATTGGCGCCGTAATCATAGGTGTTGAGCCAGTTCGGGAACCACTGCGGGCGGTGCCACAGCAGGGTATGGCCGCGCACGGCGAGCGAATTGGCCTGCGCCCAGCGAACGATCTCGTCCATGCGGTCAAAATTGTAGACGCTGGGCGAGGGGCGCAGTGCCTGCCACTTCATCTCGTTTTCGGGCACGACAAGGCCGCATTCGCCCTTGATGATGGCGGTGTAATCGGGGTTCTGGATCGAACCCGCATTGGCGTTGCCCGGGGTCGAGGCGATGGCACTGCCGAACCTGCGCTTCCCGCTTGCCGCCAGGGTGTTGAGCCCCGGCACGGGCGCGCCGACCGGTCCGGCGGGCGGGGGCGGCGGTGCGCTGACCGGCGCGGGGGCGGGAGTGGATGAACCGCCGCCGCAGGCTGCCAGTTGCAGCGCGGCGAGCGTGCTCCCCATCATTTCGAGCGCATGGCGGCGGGTGATGGTCACGGCGTCACCTCCAGCTTCACGGACTGGAGTTCGGCGGAATTCGATCCGGTCATGATCTGGAAGGTGCCGGGTTCGGTCACGCGCTTCATGTCGATGTTCCACATGGCAAAGGCGCGCGGTTCGATGGCGATGCTCACATCGCGGCTCTCGCCGGGCTGGAGGGTCACGCGCCTGAAGCCGACCAGTTCCTTGACCGGGCGGGTGACCGAGCTGACTTCGTCGCGCAGGTAGACCTGCACCACTTCGTCGCCCGCGCGCTTGCCGGTATTGGTGACGCGCACCGTCACCGTCACGCCTTCGCCCGCCTTGATGCTTGTAGCCGACAACTGCGGCGCGGCCAGGTTGAAGGTGGTGTAGCTGAGGCCCCAGCCAAACGGGAACAGCGGCGTCACCTCGTCGAACAGGTAGCCGCGCCGCGCGCTGGGCTTGTAGTTGTAGAAGTTCGGCAGCTGGCCGACATTGCGCGCGGTCGAAACCGGCATCTTGCCGCCGGGGTTGACCTTGCCCGTCAGCGCGTCCGCAATCGCGGTGCCCTGCTGTTCGCCCGCATACCACGTTTCAAGGATCGCATCGGCCTCGGCGGCGATTGTCGGATAGCTGGGCGGGCGGCCGTTGATCAGCACCACGACCACGGGCTTGCCCAGCGCCTTCATTGCGCGGAACAGATCGTTCTGTTCGCCGACGAGGTCGAGGCTGGTGCGGTCGCCCAGATGGTTCGCGGCCCAGCCTTCGCGGCTGGTCTTTTCGGTGTCGCCGATGAAAAGGACGATGGTGTCCGCGTTCTTCGCCACTTCGACCGCCTCGGCGATGCGCTGGCGGTTTTTCACCGGATCGGCGAGCACGACGGTATCGTCCCACCAGTCACTGTCCCCGTCGATGATCTCGACGCCCAATGCGTGGACCACGTTTGCGCGTGACCCGACCGCAGCGCGGATGCCCTGCAAGGGCGTGACGCTGGCGCGCGGTTCGCCGTAATAGCCGCCGAGGCGGGCGACATCCGCATTGGGGCCGATCGCCGCAATGGTCGGCTTCTTCGCCGAGGCGCTGTCCGGCAGGGCAAGGGGCAGCGCGCCGTTGTTTTTGAGCAGCACCAGCGAGCGTTCTGCCGCCAGCCGCGCCAGTGCCACGCCTTCGGGGCCGTTGCTGGTCTTCGCCTTGGCAAGATCGGGCCAGGGATTGTCGAACAACCCGGCGTTGAACTTCATCGTCAGCAGGCGGCGCACCGCATTGTCGACCGCCGATTGCGGCACGCGGCCCTCGCGCACGGAACGGGCGAGGTCCTTGAAGCCGGCACCCTCGGGCAGATCGACATCGACGCCCGCCAGCAGCGCGCGCTCACCCGCGGCGGCATTGTCCTTTGCGATGTGGTGGAGGCGGGCCATGTCCTCGATCGCGTAATAGTCGGATACCACCGCGCCCTGATAACCCCACTCGCCGCGCAGCACGTCCTGAAGCAGCCACTTGTTCGCGTGGCTGGGCACGCCATCGATCTCGTTATAGCTTGCCATCACCGCGTCGATGGCAGTGCGCGTCACCACCTGTTCGAAGGGCGGGAAGAACATCTCGCGCAGAGTGCGCTCGCTGATCTGGGCGGGGCCGACGTTGTTGCCGCTTTCGGGCTGGCCGTGGCCGGTCATGTGCTTGAGCGTCGCCATCACCTTGCCCGGCGCGAGCTTGCGGGTCGTGCCGGTGCCCATCAGCCCCTCGACCGAGGCAACGCCCATTTCGCCGACCAGATAGGGGTCCTCCCCGAAGGTCTCCTCGATCCGGCCCCAGCGCGGATCGCGCGCGACATCCACCACGGGAGAGAGGACCGAGTGGACGCCGCGCGCGCTGGTTTCCTCGGCGATCAACGCATTGATGTTGCGGATCAGGTCCGGGTCCCAGGTGCTGGCAAGGCCGATCGATTGCGGGAAGGCGGTCGCGTCCTTGGCGGCAAGGCCGTGAAGCGATTCCTCGTGGAACAGGATCGGGATACCGAGGCGGGTGTTCTCCATCGCCCATTTCTGGGCGGCGATGACATAGGCGATCGACTCTTCAATGGAGCGCCGCCCCACCTGCCGGGGCGAGGAAGGCCCGTTGCGGTCCGAGGGCCGGGCGATCTGGCCGATCCCGTGGGGGTAGACCTGCGCTGCCTTGGCCGGGTCGAACACGTCGCCTTGGCCCTGAATCTTGCCCTTGCTGTCCCAAACGGTGATGATCTGCGCGACCTTTTCGTCCAGCGTCATGCGGGCAAGGAGGTCTTCGACCCGCTGCTCGGTGGGCAGGGCCGCGTTCCAGTAAGGCGCGTCCTTCATCGCGCGCTGGACCTTGACGGCTGCCGGCCGGTTCTGGGCCTCTGCCGCAGGGGCTGCCGCGATCCCGAAAGCCGCCAGACACACCCCCGCCGCCAGCGCGGCCCGCTTGATCCCGTTCATCAGATTCCCTCTCCCTGGGCAGGGCGGCTTGACTGGCCCCCTGTTTGTGGTAGCGCTACCATGATGAGAGGGAGGCAGCTTGTCAACCGGCTTGCGATCACGCTTGCGGCGAAGTGCGGGGGTCAGCGCGGATGATAGCGCATATCATCGCGCTTGCCGCCGCTCGCGCGCTCGCAGTATGGCGGGCGCCATGACCAAGCAGGCCGAAACCCTCGCCCACAACCCCACCCAAGGCCGCAAGCGCGCCGCCCGGCGTTCCAATGCCGCGCCCACGATCACCGATGTCGCCCGCGAGGCACAGTGTTCGCCGATGACGGTGAGCCGCGTGATCAACGGCGAGGAGAACGTGCGCGAGGACACCAAGCAGAAGGTGCTCGGCGCCATCGCCAAGCTCAACTACGTCCCCAACCGCGCGGCACGATCGCTGGCGGCGGGATCGCAGCTGCGCATCGCCCTGCTGTTCGATAACCCTTCGGCCTCCTACCTCTCCGAATTCCTGATGGGCGCGCTGGAAGAGGCGAGCCGGCAGGACATCTATCTCGTGGTGCAGGCCTGCGAGAATGTCGCCGAGGCGCAGAAGGTGATCCGCAAGCTGCTCGACGGCGGGATCGAGGGTTACATCCTCCCCCCGCCCCTGTGCGACGACCAGAACGTGCTCGACCTGATCCGCACTGCGGGCGGGATCGCGGTCGCGGTCGGCCCGGGCCGGGCGAGCGGCAGCCACGGGGCGGTGCTGATCGACGAATTCCAGGCCGCATACGACATGACGAAGCACATCATCGGGCTCGGCCACGAACGCATCGGCTTCATCATCGGCAACCCCGAACAGGTGGCGAGCGGTCAGCGCCTTGAAGGTTATCGCAAGGCGATGGGCGACGCGGGACTCTCGATCGACGAGGGGCTGATCGCGCAGGGCCAGTTCACCTACCGGTCCGGCATGGTTGCGGCGGAAAAGCTGCTTGGCGCGGCGCACCGGCCGACTGCGATCTTCGCCTCCAACGACGATATGGCCGCCGCTACCGTCGCCATGGCGCACCGCCGCCATCTCGACGTTCCCAATGACGTCACCGTCTGCGGCTTCGACGATACCGAGCTCGCCAGTTCGATCTGGCCGGAACTCACCACCATCCGTCAGCCGATCCGCGAGATGACCGCCGAGGCGGTGGCGATGATCGCCCGCGTCCACAAGCACAAGCCGCGCGGCGGGCGGGCCAAACCCGAACAGCTGACGCTCGCCTACCAGCTGATCCGCCGCAATTCCGACGCGGGGCCCAGCCTCGCGGCATCCTTCAGCAAGCCCCCAGGGAGCCCATGACCGACCAAGCCTCACCCCGCCGCCTGCGCTCGCGCGACTGGTTCGACAACCGCGAACGCATGGACATGACGGCGCTCTATCTCGAACGCTTCATGAATTACGGGGTGACGCCCGAGGAGCTGCAAAGCGGCAAGCCGATCATCGGCATCGCCCAGTCCGGCAGCGACCTTTCCCCCTGCAACCGCATCCATGTCGATCTGGCGAAACGCACCCGCGACGGCATCCGCGATGCGGGCGGGATACCCATCGAATTTCCCGTCCACCCGATCTTCGAGAACTGCCGCCGGCCGACTGCGGCGCTGGATCGCAACCTGCTCTATCTCGGGCTGGTGGAGCTGCTGAACGGCTATCCGCTGGATGGCGTGGTGCTGACCACCGGCTGCGACAAGACCACGCCCTCGCAGATCATGGCGGCCTCGACCGTGGACATTCCCGCCATTGTTCTCTCCGGCGGCCCGATGCTCGATGGGTGGCACGAAGGCGAGCTGGTCGGGAGCGGCACCGTCATCTGGCGCAGCCGCCGCAAGCTGGCCGCGGGCGAGATCGACGAGGAGGAGTTCCTCAACCGCGCCACCAGCAGCGCGCCATCCGCGGGCCATTGCAATTCGATGGGCACCGCCAGCACCATGAACGCTGTGGCCGAGGCGCTGGGCCTCTCGCTCACCGGCTGCGCGGCGATCCCCGCGCCCTACCGGGAGCGCGGGCAGATGGCCTATCGCACGGGCCGCCGCATCGTCGAGATGGTGCTGGAGGACCTGAAGCCGTCCGACATCCTGACGCGCGAAGCCTTCGAGAACGCCATCGCTACCGTCAGCGTGATCGGCGGATCATCGAACGCCCAGCCGCACATCATGGCGATGGCGGCTCACGCGGGCGTGCCGCTGGAAACGGACGTGTGGCAGCAGCACGGCTACGATCTGCCGCTGCTCGTCAACATGCAGCCCGCGGGCAAGTATCTGGGCGAGCGTTTCCACCGCGCGGGCGGGGTGCCTGCCGCGATGTGGGAACTGCTGGAGGCAGGCCGCCTGCACGGCGATGTCCGCACCTGCACCGGCAGGACGATGGCCGAAAACCTCGCCGGAGCCGAAAGCCCCGACCGCGAGATGATCCGGCCCTTCAATGATCCCCTTATCGACAAGGCCGGTTTCATGGTGCTGTCCGGCAACCTGTTCGACTTCGCGATCCTCAAGACCAGCGTGATCGGCCCGGCCTTCCGCGAACGCTACCTCTCGCGCCCCGGCTCGGAAGGCGTGTTCGAGGCGCGCGCCATCGTGTTCGACGGGTCGGACGATTACCACCACCGCATCAACGACCCCGCGCTCGATATCGACGAGGATTGCATCCTCGTGATCCGCGGCTCGGGCGTGATCGGCTGGCCGGGCAGCGCCGAGGTCGTCAACATGCAGCCGCCAGACGCTATGATCCGCGCGGGCAAGCCGTGGCTGCCGACGCTGGGCGACGGGCGGCAATCGGGGACAAGCGACAGCCCATCGATCCTCAACGTCAGCCCCGAAAGCGCGGTCGGCGGAGGCCTCTCATGGCTGCGCACGGGCGACATCATCCGCGTCGATCTCAACCAACGCCGCTGCGATGCGCTGGTGGACGCAGCCGAAATCGCCCGCCGCCGCGCCGAGGAGACGATCCCGCCGGTGCCCGAAAGCCAGACCCCGTGGGAGGAGCTTTACCGCGAGAAGACCGGACAGCTGGCGGAAGGCGGTGTGATGGACTTCGCGCTCAAATATCGCGGCACCGCGCGCAAGCTGCCGCGGCACAACCATTGATTGGGGAGGGGCACTGATGCGAGGCCTGCTTCCACTTGCCGCGCTGCTGGCGGTCGCACCGCTGGCGGCAGAGGAACCCGCACCCGGCAGCAACCCGATCATCCGCGACCGCTTCACCGCCGACCCCGCGCCCCTGGTGATCGGCGAGCGACTGTGGCTCTACACCGGCCATGACGAGGCGGGGGAGGGCGAGATGTTCAACATGAAGGAATGGCTCGCCTACTCCACCACCGACATGCGCACGTGGCAGTATCACGGCCCGATCATGAACGTCGCCGATTTCCGCTGGGCGTCAAAGGACGCATGGGCCGCGCAGGTGATCGCGAAGCACGGGCGATACTGGCTCTACGCGGCAGTAGAGCATGACGACACCAAGCCCGGCAAGGCGATCGCCGTCGCCGTTTCGGACAAGCCCGAGGGGCCGTTCACCGATGCGAAGGGCGCAGCGCTCATCAGCAATGACATGACCCCCAAGGGCACGCACAGCTGGGAGGATATCGACCCCACCGTCTTCACCGATGATGACGGCACCACCTGGATCGCATGGGGCAACCGCCAGTGCTACATCGCGAAGCTGGCTGCGGACATGGTGAGCATCGACGGGCCGATCCGCGAGATCACGCCGCCCCATTTCGAGGAAGGGCCGTGGCTCCACAAGCGGGGCGGGCTTTACTATCTCACCTACGCATCATTGGACCGGAGCGACCACACGGACGAGCGCGTGTCCTATGCCACCGCGACCTCGCTGGATGGCGAATGGACCTATCGCGGCGAGCTGACGGGTTCGGGGGCGGGCAGCTTCACCATCCACGCCGGCATCGCGCAGTTCAAAGGGCAGTGGTATCTGTTCCTCCACAACGCCGCGCTGACCATCGGCGCGCAACAGGGCGCGCTCGGACGGCGGGCGGTGACGGTGGAGCACCTCACCTATGACGATGCGGGCCTGATGCGTCCGGTGGTGCAGACGAAGGCGGGGGTGACCGCGCCGCTGCCTTGAGCCTCAGTCCCCGATCGCCAGTTCGAAGCCCGGCACCGGCATCCCCTCGCCATCGACGAGGTTCACCACCGGCGCATCGGCCCAGGCATAGCGCACGCGGGTGGGCATCATCCCGTCAGGGATGGGAAGAGCGAGGCGGTTGCCCTCGGCCTCGGCCAGAACGAAGCGACAGCTGCCCGCAGCCGCCCCGCACAGTTCCAGCCCGAGCGGGTAGGGCCCGCTCTGCACGGTCAGCGTGCCCGCAATGCCGGTGAAGCTGACCGTGATCTGGCCGCCCTCGCGCACCGCCTTGTCCGGCATCGGCATGGCGCGGCCATCGAAGGCGGCGGCGAGGCGTTTGCCGAGGTCATTCTTGTTCGCAGGGTGAATGTCGGTCGGCTCGCCGATGTCGATGGCCGTGACGAGCGCGGCGTTCGCGTCCGCAATCACGCCCTTGCGCTGATCGTCGCGCAATTGCGCCCAGCCGCTCTCCGCAGGCGTGCTGCGGCGCTCGCCGAAGTCGGCAAGCTGCACCACCAGCATCCGCGCCTGCGGGCCGAACTGGCGGCGCCATCCGGCAAACAGCGCGGCGAGCTTGGCGTCATAGGCCGGCTGGCCGACATCGGCCTCGCCCTGATACCATGCGACTCCCGCCAGCTTCATCCGGCCCAGCGGCGCGATCATCGCGTTGTGCATCACGCCAAGGCCCGCATTGGCATCCCACGGCGCGCGGGGCGGGATCTCGGTGACGCTGGTCGTGGCGTATTCCCAGTTCGCGCCCAGCGGCACCCGCTCGCCATTGGCGGCGGTGAAGGTGAGGCGTTCCGGCCCGGCGAAGAAGCCGCCGGTGTCCCACATGTTGTTCGCCGCGATCAGGATCTCGTTGCGGCCCGCCTTGAGGTGCTGTGCGGGCACGCGGTAGGTGCGCTCCACCCCCCAGCCGAAGGTGTAGCCGACGGGATGGCCGTTGACGAAGGTCAGGTCCATGTCGTCAATCGCGCCGATGGCGAGGCTGCCTTCGCCCCTCGCCTGTTCGGGGGTGAGGGTAATGATTGTCCTCAGCCAGACATTGGCGCGCGGTTCCTTGTCGAGTCCGGTGCCGGTCCATTCGTTCCACATCGTGAACTTGGGGATCGGCTTCCAGTCGAGGATCGCGGGGTTCTTCCATGGCTCGCGCCCCTTGTCGGCCTTGCGCCAGAAGTCGAACCACTGCGGCACGAAGGCCTGCGTGGCGGCATAGGGATCGCGGGCGTAGAGTGTCAGCAGATCGAGCGGCGCGGTGCCTTCGCGCAGCGCGGCCCCCTGCGGATCGAACCACGCCCGCGCGGCGCTGCCGCCCCAGTTGGCGTGGATGAGACCCACCGGTGTCGCCGGGTCTTTCCTACGCAGGCTTTTTGCCATGTAAAAGCACGCGGCGGAAAAGGGCGCGACGGTCTCCGGCGTGGCAGCCTGCCACCTGGCGGGCGCGGCAAAGGCGGTCTGCGGCACCGGCGCGGTTGCCTTGGGCACCATCAGCAGCCGGATGCCGTCATCGGCTGATTGGCGCAGCTGGTTGTAGACATCGAGCGCGCGGTCGACCGACAATTCCATGTTGGATTGCCCGCCGCACAGAAACACGTTGCCGATCAGAATATTGCGATAGGTTCTTGACCCGGACGGATCGCTGATCGTCAGGTCTTGCGGCGCGGCGCTGTTGGATTGGGCGGGCAGGGTAATCGAAAAGGCGCCAGAGGCGTCCGAAACCGCGCTAGCCCGCGTCGTGCCCAGCCTTGCCTCGACCTTGACCCCGGCCTGGGTGCGTCCCGACAGGGTCAGCGGCGCGCCCTGCTGGAGGACCATATTGTCCTCATAACCAGCGTCCAGCACCGGGTTGGCAAGCGCCGTAGCGGGGCAGAGCATGGCAAGAACGCCCGGCAGTGCGCTGGAAAGCCGCAGTTTCATACAAGCCTCGCGCGGGGCTGGGCAAAGCCGGCAACGGGCGCGGTGAAGGCGAACAGGCTCCCGGCCTGCGGTGTGTCGATCATGTCCTTGCCGGTCATGTTCTTGGTCGCCGAAGTGACATAGGCAGTCCTGAGGTCGGGGCCGCCAAAGGCCATTTTGGTGATGTCGCGCGCCGGAAGGGCGACCGTCGCGACCAGCTCGCCCGCAGGCGAGAAGCGCGCAACGCAGGAGCCGAAGTAGAGCCCGGTCCAGACATGATCCTCGGCATCGACAACCGGGCCATCGGGGTAGGCCTTGGGGAGCAGCGCGCCGGTATTGGCAAACAGCCGTGCCTCGCCTGCGCCGCCTTCGCCAAGGTCGGCGACGAGGATCTTTTGTGCCACGGTATCAGTGAAATAGATGCGGGTGCCCGCCCGGTTGACGGCAGGGCCGTTGGTGATGGAAATTCCGCTTGGCCCGGCCGGGCGGATGGAGCCGCGATCAAAGACGTAGAACCGGCCCGACGCCTGTTCCTCTGCATCGTCCATCGATCCGAACCACACGCGTCCCCACGGATCGGTGCAGGCATCGTTGAGGCGGTTGCCCGCAGGCTCGCCAGGCACGTCGCAAAGCTTTGTGAAGGTGTCGGTTTCCGGCGCGAAGGTGTAGAGCCCGTCCTTGCATCCGCACAGCAGCAAACCCCCTTCCGCGGGGACCGCCCAACCGATCGGCGCGGGCGCCTCGGCGAAGCGGTTGCTGCCGCTGGCCGGATCGAAGTGCCACAGCCGGCGGCGTTTGATGTCGACAAACCAGACAACCGCACGGTCCGCATCCCACAGCACGCCTTCGCCCAGCAGGCAGTCGGCCGCAAGCACCGCGCTGACGGGAAGGTCTACCTCCATCCGGCGTCCACCCAATAATTGTGCCCGGTGCAGAAGCGCGCATCATCCGAGGCCAGGAACAGCGCCATCGCCGCGATGTCGGTGGCCTGAATCCGGCCATCAAGGCATTGCGCAGCCACGATTTCCGCCTCGCCCTCGGGCGAATACCAGCGCATCTGGCGCGGGGTCTGGACGTTGCCGGGGACGATGGTGTTGACCCGGATGTTGTCGCGCCCCAGCTCGCGGGCGAGACTGCGGGTCAGCCCCTCGATCGCGGCCTTGGCGGTCTGGTAGACGACAAGATCCCTCAGGCCGAGGTGCCAGCTGATCGAACCCATGTTGACGATCACCCCGCCGCCCGCGGCCTGCATCGCCGGGATAACTGTCTTGGCGGCGAAGAACTGGTGCTTCAGGTTGACCGCCATCCGCTCGTCCCAATAGGCGGGCGTGATGTCGTCAAGCGTGTGACGGTCGTCGCTGGCGGCGTTGTTGATCAGCACGTCGCAACCCCCGATGAGGTCGATCAGGCTGCCGATCTTCTCGCCGTAGTCATCGCAATCGGTGATATCGCAGCGCAGGAAGTGCGCCGGGTTGCCGGTATCCTCAAGCCGCTGGAGCAGCTGCTGGCTCGGTTCTTCCAGAATGTCGACGAAGCCGACAGCCGATCCCTGCCGGGCGAAGGCTTCCACCATCGCCTCGCCGATGCCGGATCCGCCTCCGCTGACGATCACCCGCTTGCCTGTCAGGCTCGGATAGATCGCGCTGTGCACGCCGGCGCTGCTCGATTGCGCGTCCAAGATACCTATTCCCCATCCCAGTTCGGCGCCTCGGTCATCCCCACCGGGTGCGCCGGAGTCAAATTCATAAGCGCAGGTCAGATCCGGTCGATCAGCCCGCGAGTTGCAAGGTTTTTGGCGAAGGCGGCAAAGCCCGTGGTCCATGCCGGTGCATCGCGCGAAGTTGTCACCGTGTTGCGCAGTGTGCCCAGCTTCTGCGAGCGGATCGTCACCACATCACCCACCTTGTGCGTGAAGCCCGCGCCCGGCGTATCGCGATCCTGCGTCGGCGCGAACAGCGTGCCGCAGAACAGCACGAAGCCATCGGGGTAGTGATGTTCCGAGAGGCACTGCGCGACCAGATCGAGCGGATCGCGGCTGATCTGGCTCATGTCGTTGCGCCCTTCGAGCAGGTAGCCTTCGGGCCCTTCGATGGTCAGCTCCACATCGGCGCCGCGCACATCGTCTATGGTGAAACCTTCGTCGAACAGGCGGATGAAGGGGCCGATCGCGCAGGAGGCGGTGTTATCTTTCGCCTTCGACAGCAGCAGCGCCGAACGCCCCTCGAAATCGCGCAGGTTCACATCATTGCCGAGCGTCGCGCCGACCACTTCGCCATGGGCGTCGCACACGAGCACGATCTCGGGCTCGGGGTTGTTCCAGTGCGAATCCGAACGCACACCGATCTGCGCACCGGTGCCGACCGCCGAGAGCACCGGAGACTTGGAGAAGATCTCCGCATCCGGCCCGATCGCGACTTCGAGATATTGCGACCACATGCCTTCCTCGATCAGCGCGGCTTTGAGCTGCATCGCACCTGCGCTTCCGGGGATGACCGAGCGGATACCGCTGCCGACCTTGTCTTCAAGCTGCGCACGGATCGCGGCGGCAGCGGATGCATCGCCGCGGGCGCGTTCCTCAATCACACGCTCGATGGCGGAGAGGGCGAAGGTCACCCCGCTCGCCTTGATGCATTGAAGGTCGATGGGGGCGAGCAGGGCCCAGCCATCGGGCAGCCCATCCTCGACCGGGCCGAGTGCGATCCCGCCCGAAAACTGCTTGCGCGCTACAGCGCCGGCGACCGTGCTGACCGTGCCCGTGAGATCGTAAAGCGTCCCGCCCTCGATGGCGATCACGCACGGCCCCTCGGGCGATTGTGCCCGGCCGATGAAGTGCCCGCGCGGATAATCCGCGGGCAGGCTATCTAGAATCCCGTCGGCCATTTCTGGCTCTTGCCTCCCTCAGTGATAGCGCTACCATAGGGCCACAATCGCGGGCCGACAAGCCCCCAAGCGAGCGATAGGGGTGGGAGAGAATGATGAAACGCAAGGCGGTGATGCTGGCGGCGGCGGCCGTGCTGGCGGGCTACGGCACAGCAGCGGCGGCGCGCGATGTGGTCGCGCAGTTCGACTGGCTCGCCTACGAATCGGCCGAGGGCGAGCCCTCGCCGCCCGCCGGACAATATCGCAATCCGGTGATCCCCGGCTTCCACCCCGATCCCTCGATCGTGCGGGTGGGCAGGGACTTCTATGCCGTCACGTCGACCTTCAGCTGGTATCCGGGACTGCCGATCCTGCATTCGACCGATCTTGTGAACTGGCGCATCATCGGCAATGCGATCGACCGCACGGACATGCTCGACTTCAGCGGCCTCGGCACCAACCGCGGGCTGTTTGCCCCCGCGATCACCCATCACGACGGGCGCTTCTGGATCGTCAACACCTGCATCGAATGCGGCGGCAATTTCGTCATCACCGCTGAAAACCCCGCAGGACCGTGGAGCGATCCGGTGTGGCTCGAATTCGGCGGGATCGATCCCTCGCTGCATTTCGAGGAAGATGGCACGGCGTGGATCGTCTATAATGATGCGCCCCCCGGGCCGCCCGAATATGAAGGCCACCGCGCACTGTGGCTCCAGCAGTTCGATCCGGTCGCCATGAAGATGCTGCCGAAGCGCACCCTGCTTCGCGACAAGGGCGTGGACCCGGCGAAGAAACCGATCTGGGCGGAAGGGCCGCATATCTACAAAGTGGGCGAGTGGTATTACCTTCTCACCGCCGAAGGGGGCACGGCGGACCAGCATTCGCAGACGATCTATCGTTCGCGCGCCTTGCAAGGGCCCTATGCGCCGGGGCCGTTCAATCCGATCCTCACCCAGCGCGATCTTCCCGCTGACCGCCCAGACCGGGTGGAGGCGACAGGGCATGCCGATATCGTCCAGCTTGACGATGGCAGCTGGTGGGGCGTGTTCCTGGCCACGCGGCCTTTTGCCGGGCAATCGACACTGATGGGGCGCGAGACCTT
Source organism: Sphingomonadales bacterium (assembly GCA_019750455.1). GTDB lineage: Bacteria > Pseudomonadota > Alphaproteobacteria > Sphingomonadales > Sphingomonadaceae > Erythrobacter. The sequence goes on from JAIEOM010000001.1 coordinate 21,269, forward strand.
TCTGCTGCCGGTGACATGGAAGGATGGCTGGCCGCGCTTCCTCGACAAGGGCGCGCCAGTGCCGCTGGTGTCCGCAGCGCCGAAGCTCCCCGCCTCGCCGCGTGCGCAGTGGGACAGATGGCGCGAGGAATTCCTCTCGCCGCTTTCGGATGAATGGATCGGCCTGCGCTCTCCCGGGGCCACGCCGCAGTGGGAGGTCCGCGACGGGGCACTGCATGTCACCGCCGGTCCGGCAGCGGCAGGCAGCTTCGGCAAGCCCGCTTTCACCGGCCGCCGGCTGCGGCATCACAAGGCGAGCTTCACCACCCGGATCGACTTCACGCCCGAGCGCGGCGGTGACTTCGCGGGCCTGCTTGCCTTCATGGACGAGACCCATTTTCTCGCCGCGGGGAAGGAGCGGGGGCGGATCGTGGTGCGCCTGCGCACTTCGGCGAGCGAAGGGGCAGGGGGGCGCGAGGTAGCTTCGGCACCGCTCGGCAATGATGCGCCTGTCGAACTGAAGATCACCTTCGATGGCGGCACCGCGCTGGTCTTTTACCGTGCCGCGGGGGCGGAGGCATGGCAGGCGGTGGGCGGCCCGATCAATGTCGAACCGCTCGCCTCGGTCCATGCCGGGCTGTTCACCGGGCTGGTGGTCGGCCCCTATGCCCATTCGCCCGGATAAGGCGCGGCGGGGCGCCGGTCAGTTGGTCTTGAAGACGTAGACCGGCCCCACCTCGATGCTCTGCGCAGCGGCGGCGAAGTGCAGGGTGACGGTTGCATCGCCCGCGCCGAAGCCGCGCGTGGCGGTGAAGGGCAGGCTGATCAGCTGCCACCTGTCACCAAGCTTGAAGACCTTGTCGCCAAAGCCCTCGTAGGGCGGGAAGCCGCCCTGCATCCGCGCATAGACCAGTCCCTTGCCGTCTTCCGTCTGCGCGCTGATCGTTCGGGCGACGATGGCGACCGTGAAGGTATCGCCTTCCTTCACCGCGGGGATCAGCGGGATCGCGGTGCTGAGATCCCAGCGGTTTGCGCCTGCCGCCGGTGTGGTGAAGCGGGTCGCCTTCTGGAGCCAGATCTCCGGCATATCCAGCCCCAGCCAGCTGCCGCCCGTTCCGCCATGCTCCCATGCGCGGTGGGTGGGATCGTTGACCAGCTGACCGATGTTGCGCAGGCTATCGGGCATTTCGATGCCGGACGCCTCTTTCAGCGTCGGCGGAGCGGCCTTGGCGATGATGGTGGGCGAACCCTTGACCACGATCGCCTGGCCGATCTCGATCACCTGCTTTTCGCCCGCCAGTTGCAGCGTGACAATGGCGTCGGCCTTGCGGATGCGCTTGTCGGCGACTGCCGTCACCTCGTACCACTGCCACTCGCTGCCCACCAGAACAGTGCTGTCGCCGAACCCGCCGTAGGGCGCGGTGTTTTCCTGAAAGCGCACGCCGATGGTGCCCTTGCCATCCGCCCGGTCGGTGCTGACGACGCGGGCGTAGAAGCCGACGGTCATCTGGTCACCTGACCGGATTTCGGCGAGCAGCGGGATATTGGCCGAACTGGTGTAGGGAAACGCGCCCTTGGCCTTGATGGTGAACACGCGCGCCGCTCCGCCGCCGGGGATTTCGGGCGATTGGCGCGCGCCGGCTTCCAGTTCGGGACCGTAGCTGGCCCAGTCGATCCGCGTCGGATCATTGACCAGATCGCCGGGGACCAGTTCGTCAAAGGCCTTGAGTTCGGGCGGCAGATCGGCGGCGGCAGGGGCGGCGAGGGCGAGCAGGGCGGCCCCGGCTGCGAAGGTGATGACGTTGCGCTTCATGGTCTGAGGTGTCCTCGTGCCTTGTCAGTCTTCCTTGAGCCCCAGCGCGCCGCGCATCCCCTTCAGCCACTTGCCTTTCCTGTGGTCGTAGAAGGGGAAGGTGTTGGTATAGGCCCACACGCACACGCCGATCCCCGTCGGGGCGAAGGCATCGGTGATCATGCGGTGATACTTCACCCGGTCTTCAAGGCTGATGTGCCCGTCATAGGCGCCGGTCTCGCCCATGAAGGGGGTCTTGCCGGTGCGGGCGATGTAGGTCTGGATGCTCGCCACATCGCGGGCCAGCTGGGCGGCGTCCTGCGTGGTGGGGAAAGGGCGGCCGACAGGCGGCATGTCGGGCTTGGTCCACTCCGCGCCCTGATGGGTGTAGTTGAAGGGATCATAGTAATGGAAGGTCGGATGCACGTTGGCATCATCCGGCAGGGGCAGGGTCTCCAGCGACTTGATCCCGCTCCAGTTCTCGCCCCCGATGATCACCGCACGGGTGGGATGAAGCTTGCGCACCTCGGCGAGCGACGGCGCCAGGGTCTGGAGCAGGTTGGTGTGGTTGAAATTCTTGTGCGGTTCGTTCTCCAGCTCGAACCACAGGCTGTCCTCGGGATAGCCCTTGAACGTTGCCGCGATCTGCTTCCACACACCGCCATGCCATGCGGCAACACCCAGCGGATTGTCGTGGATCGGATCGAAATGGTGGCTGTTGAGGATCACGTTCAGATCTTCCGCCAGCGCCCAGTCGACGATCTGCTTGACCCGGGCCATCCACTTGGGATCGACGGCGTAGGGCGGCTTGTCCGAAGACTTGTTGTGCCAGCGCACCGGCAGGCGGATGGTCTGGAACCCGGCGGCCTTGATGCGCTTCAGGTCATCCTGTCGCACCGGCACGCCGCCCCAGCTGCCTTCGAACTCGGCTTCCAGCGTGTTGCCGATATTGACGCAGGTGCCGACCGGCAGCGGCTTGGTGACAGCGGGCGCAGCAGCGGCGACCGGGGTAGCGGCCAGCGGTGCGAGCGTCAGCGCTGCCAGCGGCAGCAGCGCTGCGAATGCCTTGAGGTTCATGCTTCTCTCCCCTTTTGCGGGCGTTGGCCGCCCAGATTCAGTCGCAGGCCAGCACCTGCTCGGCATCGCTGCCGAGCCGCACCTCGCCAATCGCGAAATCGGCCTTGCCCCGCGTTTCCAGCACGAAGGGCCGGTCGACCTTTGCCACATCGGCCCCCTTGCTGCGGAAACACTTCAAGGGGATGCCGTAGCGCACATAGCCCGGCGTGACGGGCAGGCTGACGGCGGCATAGCCGTCACCCCCCGGACCGCGCATGCCGATCCGCGCTGCATCGGGCGTGTCCCACACCCGCATCGTCACCAGCACCATGACGTCGCCATTGGTTTCCCGGGAGAGGTCGATCGTGTCGAACGAGCCGAGCTGAACGCTGGCCGTGCCCCCCTTGACCGCGAAGCGTCGTGCGCCCTCCTGCACCTTGAAGTTTTCCGCCGTCACCCGCGCGCGGCCGCCCAGCGCATCGGCGGGGAGGGTGGTGACCCGGGTCTCGATCTCGCCTTGCGTGCCTGCCACCCACAAGGACCAGCGCGCCGCCGGGGTGCCGGCATTGAACCACAACCGGCTGTCACCGCCCAGCGCCGTCGCATCGAGTTCGGGCAGCGGCGTCCACCCGCCAGCAGGCGCGGCGTAGTTCAACCCGTGGCCGAAGGGATAGAGCGTGCCGTCTGCCATCTGCGCCGCGCGCGGCCATGCGGCGGGAAGCTTGCCGGTGAAGTCGTGGCGCGGCTTGCCTGCGCTGTCCCCGACCAGCACGTCGGCCACCCCGCCGCCCTCGCTCCCCGGCAACCATGCGACCACGAAGGCATCGGCAGCGTTGAGCGCCTCGTTCACGTACAGTGGCCGCCCGGTGACCATCACGGCCACCACGGGAATCCCTTGCGCCTTCAGCTTCTTCATCGTGGCGAAGGGCCCGGTCAGTTCGGGATCGAGCAACAGCGCCGCGCGGTCGCCCTGAAACTCCGCGTAGGGCGTCTCGCCGAACACCACCACGGCGGCATCGGGCTTGTCGGTGAAGCTGCCATCGGGCGAGAGCACGGCGCTGCCGCCGCCGGCTTCTACCGCCTGTTTCAGCCCGCCCCAGATCGATGTCGCACCGGGGAAGTGGGCGTTGGTGAGACCCGTGCCCTGCCAGCTCAGCGTCCACCCGCCCGATTGGCGCGCGATATCGTCAGCGCCGTCGCCGGCGACCAGCAGGCGCTTGCCCGGAGCAAGCGGGAGCACGCCTTCGTTCTTCAGCAGCACCAGCGATTTGCGCACCGCCTCGCGCGCCACGGCGCGGTGTTCGGGCGCGCCGAGCAGGTCGTACTGCCCCGAAAATGCCCGGTCCGAAGGCTTGCCCGCCGTGAACAGGCCGAGCCGCGCCTTGACCCTCAGAATCCGCGCCACGCCTTCGTCGATCCGGCTCATCGGGATCGCACCCGATTTCGCGCGGGCGAGCAGATCATTGTAGATCGGCTTCCACGTATCGGGCGCCATGTACATGTCGACCCCCGCCATCAGCGCCTGCGGGCAGGCCTCGTTGGTACAGCCCGCCACCTGCCCGTGGGCATTCCAGTCCGACACCACGAAGCCGCCGAAATCCATCCGGTCCTTGAGCACCCCGGTCACCAGCGAGTGATTGCCGGTCATCTTTACACCCTGCCAGCTCGAAAAGCTGACCATCACGGTGGCAACGCCCTCGGCAATGGCAGGGCCATAGGGTTTGCCGTGAATGTCGCGCAGCTCCGCCTCGCTGATCGAGCTGTCGCCCTGGTCGACGCCGTTGTCGGTGCCGCCATCGGCAAGGAAATGCTTGGTCGACGCGAGCACGTATGGCCCCGCCAGCAGGTTCTCGCCCGTCGGTGGCCCCTGAAGCCCCCGCACCATGGCGCCCACGTAAGAGGCGACCAGATCGGGGTCCGAGGAATAGCCTTCGTACGCGCGGCCCCAGCGGAAATCCTGAGGGACCGCCACCGTGGGGGCAAAGGTCCATTCCTGCCCGGTGACGCGGATTTCCTTGGCGGTGATCGCGCCGATTTTCTCGATCAGCGCGGGATCGCGCATCGCGCCAAGCCCGATATTGTGCGGGAAGATCGTCGCCCCGATGATGTTGGAATGGCCGTGGACCGCGTCGGTCCCCCAGATCATCGGAATGCCGACCCCGCCGTCAGACCTGTCGACCGAGGCGAGGTAGAAATCGTCCGCTGCCTTCAGCCAGTCCGGTGCTGGCGACAGGTCATTGCCGTTCGGGCCCGAATTGCCGCCGACCAGCAACGAGCCGAGCTTGTACTTGCGGAAGTCGTCGGGCGTGACGCAGCACAGGTCGGCCTGCACCAGCTGCCCGACCTTCTCCTCGATCGTCATGCGCGCGATGAGGTCGGCGATCATTGTCTCGTGATCGGCGTTGACTGGCACAGGGTAGGTGTAGGCGGGCCATTGCTCCGGATGGGCGGTGCCCGGTGCTTCGGCGGTTTGGGCCATGGCCGCTGTGGCAAGGCTCGTCGCAGCGAGCAGGCCTGCCGCGAGGCAGTTGCGTGTGGGGCCCCAGTGGCCAGTCATGTCCCTCTCCCGCGGCGGTTGAACCCGCCGAGCCTTGCGTTTCTGCTAACGCTAACATCAATGTTGGAAAATCTGCGGGCCGAAGTCAATCTTGGGGTGCGGCCAGCCTGGTATCAGACAGGCGAGGGTAGAGGAAAGTCTGCGGTATTTGTTGCGTTTTTTCGACAGCGAATACGCATGCACAGACAGTTTCCAGAAATGATAGCGATACCATGAAGGCACGAACCGATTCGCCGAGCAGGGGGCGGCGCAGCCCCTATCCCCGCGCCACCGTTTCCAGCAGTTCGCCCGTCACCGGATAGCCGGCATCGGCCAAGATCGTCAGCCACGGCTTGCCGTCCTGTTCCACGATCTGCGGCATGATCGTGCGCACCGGGATCGCTTCGGCCTGGGCCTTCGCCTCGGCAAAGCTGGCGAACAGGGCAAGGCGTTCGAGATTGCGGCGGGTGGGGAAGATCAGCTTGATGTCACCCCGCTCTGCCGCATCCAGTGCCCCTTGCGCGCTTGTCCAGAAAAGATGGGTGTTTTCCGAAGCGTCGATCGACACATCGACCGCGCCCGTCCCCAGATCGGCGAGGTAGAAGCGCGTGTCATAGACCCGCGGGATGTTCTCGTTCTTGGGAAACCACCGCGCGAAGGGGGTGATCTGGGCAAGATCGAGCCGCCAGCCGAAGGCATCGAGCACCGGCGCGAGTGCGCCGTTTTCGGCCAGCATCGCCCGCGCGGCGGCGGCGGTTTCGGCGGAGATGTTGCCGGACAAGCCCAGCGCGAGGCCGGTCTCCTCCAGCGTCTCGCGCACGGCGGCGATCTGGTGTGCGGCTTCATCGGCGGCGAGGCCGTGCTGTTCGGCAATCGTGCCGGCCAGCGCGAAGTCTGCGGGGTCCACCCGCCCGCCGGGAAACACCGCCATGCCCCCGGCGAAGGTCATATTGCGCGAGCGCACCGTCATCAGCACCTCCGGAGCGCCGCCTTCGGGTGCGTTGCGGAAGATGATGATGGTGGCTGCCGGGATGCCCTGAGGTCCGGAATCGGTGATGTCGCTTGTCATTGCGGCAAAGGATGGCCGCATGGCAGGCGCTTGCCAAGTGCCAAGGCGCACCCCTGCCGCTTTGGCGAGGCACTGTCGGGTTGCTTTACATCTTGCAGTTAAGCGTTATCAACCAAGGAGCCGGAAATGGCGGAAATCCGTGATTTTTCGAGTTTGGCACGCAGCGTGCATATGTAACAGCGGTTCGAATGGTCTTCGAAGAGAGGTGCGACCCATCCTGGTCTCCGGGTTGCGCCTCCCCGAAAATGAAAAAGCGCTCCGCACTGGTCCTGCGGGGCGCTTTTTTGTTGGGCGCCTCAGGCGCCGGGCGGCGGACGTCCGTCCGCCTTGGCTACCTCCGGGGGCCCTGCCCCTGCGGGGCCACCCCTCCGGGCGCGCGTTCGCGCTTGCGGCGCTTCGCGCCGGTTCATCGCACCTTAGCCATGGAGTGATGGTATCGGTCCCGTTAGCGAGGATTTCGCACGCCGGCGGGCGTGCGGAAAACAAAGGCTCAAACCTTCGCCGCGCCGCTCTCATCCAGCAGCTGCTGCAATTCGCCCGCTTCGAACATCTCCATCATGATGTCGCTGCCGCCGACGAATTCGCCCTTCACGTAAAGCTGCGGGATGGTCGGCCAGTCGGAGAAGTTCTTGATGCCCTGGCGGATTTCCATGTCCTGCAACACGTCCACGCTTTCATAGGCGACCCCGCAATGATCGAGGATCGCGATCGCGCGGCTGGAAAAGCCGCATTGCGGGAACAGCGGCGTGCCCTTCATGAACAGCACCACATCATTGCTGGTGACGAGATCGGAAATGCGCGCGTTGACGTCGGACATTGGTGTGAGCGCCCTTGGCAGGTGTTGACTTGAACGAAGCTTACTTGGGGACCACGGTGGTGACTTGCAAGGCGTGCAGCACCCCGCCCATCCGCCCGCCAAGCGCGTTGTAGACCAGCTTGTGCTGCGCCACGCGGCTGAGACCCGCAAACTGCGGCGCGGTGACGGTGGCGGCCCAGTGGTCGTCATCGCCGGCGAGGTCGGTCAGTTCCACCACCGCGCCGGGCAGGGCGGCGAGGATCGCGTCCTCGATCTCGCGCGCGGACATCGGCATGGTGTCAGACCTCGCCGAGCAGCTGGCGGCGTGCCTCGACGGTCATTTCCTCCAGCTTGGCGCGGATGTCGGCTTCGGTGACATCGGTCTGTGCGGCGGTCAGATCGCCGAGCAGCTTGCGCACCACGTCCTCATCGCCGGATTCCTCGAAATCGGCCTGCACCACCGCCTTCTTGTAGGCGTCGGTTTCTTCGGGGGTGAGCTTCATCACGCCGGCGGCCCATTCGCCCAGCAGGCGGTTGCGGCGCGCGGCGATGCGGAAGGCGGTTTCGCCGTCGAGCGCGAACTTGGCTTCCTCGGCGCGTTCGCGGTCCTTGAAATCGGTCATTTGTGTGTCCCTTCGGATACGATCCAGCCGGAGCGATAGAGGCGGGCGCGCGCGGCTTCAAGGCCGAAAGCCGCGCGCGCAAGACCTTAATCCATCGTCACCACAAGCTTGCCGACCGCCTCGCGCGCTTCGAGCTTGGCGATGGCATCGCCGGCACGGGCGAGAGGGAAGGTTTCGCTGACCAGCGGGTCGATCTTGCCGGCCTTCATCAGGTCGAACAGCTCGGCCACCTGTGCGCGGAACGCTTCGGGCTCGCGTGCAGTGAAGGCGCCCCAGAACACGCCGCAGATGTCGCAGGACTTCAGCAGGGTGAGATTGAGCGGCATCTTGGCGATCCCGGCCGGGAAGCCGACCACGAGGAAGCGGCCCTCCCACGCGATGGCGCGCAGGGCCGGTTCGGAATATTGCCCGCCGACGATATCGTAGACGATGTTCGCGCCTTCCGGCCCGCAGGCCTTCTTGAAGGCGTCAGCGAGCGCCTTGGACGCATCCTTGTCCATCGCCTCGCGCGGGTAGATCACCACCTCGTCCGCGCCGGCCTGCTTCGCGACTTCGCCCTTGGCCTCGGAGGAGACGGCAGCGACGACGCGCGCGCCGAAGGCCTTGGCGAGTTCGATCGCCGAAAGCCCCACGCCGCCCGCTGCGCCGAGGATCAGCACGGTATCGCCCGCCTTGATATGCCCGCGGTCCTTGAGGCCGTGGATGGTGGTGCCATAGGTCATGAGGAGCGAGGCCGCCTTCTCGAACGGCACGCCTTCGGGCACGTGGAACATCCGGCCTGCGGGAACGATGGTCTTCTCGGCAAGGCCCCCGTTGCCGAGGCCCGCCATCACGCGGTCACCGACCTTGAAGCCTTCGACCCCTTCGCCAACCGCTTCGACCACGCCCGAAATCTCGCCGCCGGGCGAGAAGGGGCGGGCGGGTTTGAACTGGTACATGTCGCGGATGATCAGCCCGTCGGGATAGTTGATCGCGCAGGCCTTGACCGCGACAAGTACCTCGCCCGCACCGGGGGTGGGGGTGTCGATCTCGTCAAGCGTCAGGGTTTCCGGCCCACCGACGGCGTGGGTGCGAATGGCTTTCATTGTGTCCTCTCCCGGTATGGTAATTCTATGCAGCCTCGGTGCCGCGCATCAGCCACGGCTGGGCGGCAGTGCGCTGCGCCTCGAACCCGCCGATCGCCTCGCCCCGCGCCATGGTCAGCCCGACCTCGTCGAGGCCGTTCAGCAGGCAGTGCTTGCGGAACGGATCGATGTCGAAGGTGAAGCGGTCCTGATAGGGGGTGGTGACGGTCTGCTGGTCGAGATCGACGCTGATCTCCAGCCCCTCGCGCGCGACCTCGAGCAGGCGGTCGACCGCCTCCTGCGGCAGCACCACGGGCAGGATGCCGTTCTTGACGGCATTGCCCGAATGGATGTCGGAAAAGCTGGGCGCGATGACCACGCGGATGCCGAGGTCGAGCATCGCCCACGCGGCGTGTTCGCGGCTCGAACCGCAGCCGTAATTGTCGCCCGCGATCAGGATCGGCGCGCCCTTGTAGGCGGGATCATCGAAGACATTGCCCGGTTCCGCCCGAAGAGCCTCGAACGCGCCCGCACCAAGCCCTTCGCGGCTGATCGTCTTGAGCCACTTGGCCGGGATGATGATGTCGGTATCGACATTCTTGAGGCCGAGCGGAATGGCGCGGCCTTCGACGCGGGTGAGGGGCTGCATGGCGGTCCTTTGGTCAGGCGTTCTAGTCAGTCTCGGGCGGCTCGCCCGAGGGAATCGGGCCGGGTTGCGTCGGCTCGTTCGGCTTCTTCTTGCGCTTGCCGGCATAGAGCAGCGCGGCCGCGATGGCCGCCGATCCGATGGCACCTGCCGCGGCGAGCGCGGCGTTGCGGGCGGTGTTGTTCTTGGGCTTGTCGGTCATGCGATTTCCATGCGCCTCGCGCAGCTCGGTTTCAAGCCGTTCTCGTCAAACGAGTTCGCGCACATCGGCGAGCCGCCCCGTGACGGCGGCAGCCGCGGCCATGGCGGGGGAGACGAGGTGCGTGCGCGCGCCCGGCCCCTGTCGGCCCACGAAGTTGCGGTTGCTGGTGGAGGCGCAGCGTTCGCCCGGCGGCACCTTGTCGGGGTTCATGCCGAGGCACGCCGAACAGCCCGGTTCGCGCCATTCGAAGCCCGCTTCGGTGAAGATCCGGTCGAGCCCTTCTTCCTCGGCCATCGCCTTCACCAGGCCCGAGCCGGGGACGACGATCGCCCAGCGCACATTGTCGGCCTTTCGGCGCCCTTTCAGGATTGCGGCGGCGGCGCGCAGGTCTTCGATGCGGCTGTTGGTGCAGCTGCCGATGAAGACATTTTCGATGGGCACCTGCGTCATCGGCGTGCCGGGGACGAGGCCCATGTAGTCGAGGCTCTTCTGCGCGGCGACGCGCTTGCTCTCGTCGGCGAAATCCTCGGGGTGCGGCACGCGGCCACCGATGGGCACGACATCCTCAGGGCTGGTGCCCCAGGTGACGCTGGGTTCGACATCGGCGGCGTTGATGGTCACCGATTTGGCGAAGACCGCGCCTTCATCCGTGTGGAGCGTGCGCCAGTAGGCGACCGCCGCGTCCCACTCCGCGCCCTTGGGAGCCATCGGGCGGCCCTTGAGATAGGCGAAGGTCACATCGTCGGGCGCGATCAGCCCGGCGCGCGCGCCCGCCTCGATGCTCATGTTGCAGACGGTTAGACGTTCTTCAAGCGTCATCGCCTCGAACGCGCGCCCGCGATATTCGATGACGTAGCCCGATCCGCCCGCCGCACCGATGGTGCCGATGATGTGGAGGATCAGGTCCTTGGCGGAAACGCCCGGGCCAAGGTCCCCTTCCACCCGCACTTCCATCGGCTTCGATTGCTGGAGCAGCAGTGTCTGCGTGGCGAGCACATGCTCCACCTCGCTCGTCCCGATGCCAAAGGCCAACGCGCCCAGACCGCCGTGACAAGCCGTGTGCGAATCCCCGCAGACGATGGTGGTGCCGGGCAGTGAAAAACCCTGTTCGGGGCCGACGACATGGACGATCCCCTGCTCCTTGGCGGTGGCGGGTATGTAGCGGATGCCGAAGGCGGGGGCGTTCACTTCCAGCGCGGCAAGCTGGGCGGCGCTTTCGGGGTCGGCGATGGGTACGGGCTTGCCCGCGCTGTCGAGCCGCGCCGTGGTCGGCAGGTTGTGATCGGGCACCGCCAGCGTCAGTTCCGGACGGCGCACCGGGCGACCGGCGACCTTCAGCGCCTCGAACGCCTGCGGGCTGGTGACTTCGTGGACCAGATGGCGGTCGATATAGATCAGCGCCGTGCCATCGTCGCGCGTCTCGACGACGTGCGCATCCCAGATCTTTTCGTAAAGCGTGCGGGGGCGGCTGGCCATGTTCGGGTCCATCGTTTCGGGGGTGGGAGTACGGCCCATTAGTCACGATTGCCGAGCCGTGGCAAGATTGCGGCAATTTACCGCCAGTCGGTAATGGAATTTGTCATAATCTTGCGCTAGTTTACATTCATGTCAGCAACCGAATCTCCCGCGCGCCCGTTTTTCCACCCGATCACCGTGGCGGTGGAGGACATCGATTTCATGGGCCACGTGAACAACGCGCGCTACCTGAACTGGGTGCAGGATGCGGTGCTGGCGCACTGGCGCGGGATCGCGCCGGCAGAGGATGTGGCGAGCAAGGCGTGGGTCGCGCTGAAGCACGAGATTACCTATCGCAAGCCCGCCTTCCTTGAAGATGCGGTGATCGCCCAGACCGTTCTGGAACGCTTCAACGGCGCGCGCGCCTTCTATTCCACGCTGATCAAGCGCGGCGAGGAAGTGCTGGCCGAGGTGCAATCGAGCTGGTGCTGCATCGATGCCGAAACCCTGCGCCCGGCGCGCATTGGCGAGCATCTGCGCGAATTCTTCTTCCCCAAAGGCGAATAACACCGCCCACCACTGACCGCGTCCGGCCTGCCGCCCCCCCGGCAGCATCATGCGCGCCGATGGCCTGAGTGGCGCAATTTCCGGCAAAAAAACGGTAATGGCGCGTAAAGTATCTTTCCCCCTCGCATATTCGAAAAATGCAGGATAGCTTGCCCGCCTCTCGCTCTGGAGAGGGGCGGGGAATACCTAAGGGGGTAGCCAAAAAATGTCGAAAAAAGAGACTGTTGCCTTGATCGCGGCGCTGCCGTTCGTTGCTCTGGCCGCACCGGCCAGCGCGCAAGGCCAGGGGCAGAAAATCGCGGATTCCTACATCTGTGTCTTCGATGCCAGCGTGACCGCGTCGCGCGTGCCGGAACACGCCAATGCCGCCGCTCAGGAGGCCACCGGCCAGATCGGCCACACCTACACCAAGGCGCTCAAGGGCTTTTCGATCCGTGCCTCGGCGCAGGGCCTTGCCAAGATGCGCGCGAAGAACCCCAACATCGCCTATTGCGAGCAGGATCAGGTCGTCACCACCTTCCAGAAGAAGCCGGGCGGCGGTGGCACCACCCAGCCTGCGCAGACCGTGCCGTGGGGCATCACCCGCGTGCGCGGCGGCGCGGCGGGCACCTTTGCGACCGCGTGGGTGATCGACAGCGGCGTGCAGCTCAATCACCCCGATCTGGTGGTCGATGCGGCGCGTTCGCGCAGCTTCGTTACCGACTCCTCGCCCTCTGACGCCAACGGCCACGGCACCCACGTGGCGGGCACCATCGCGGCCATCAACAACACCATCGGCGTGATCGGCGTTGCACCGGGCGCGACCGTGGTTTCGGTGCGCGTGCTCGACCGGCGCGGTTCGGGCAGCAATTCGGGGGTGATCGCGGGCGTCGACTATGTCGCGGCCAATGGTCAGCCCGGCGATGTCGCCAACATGAGCCTCGGCGGCGGGGTGAGCACCGCGCTCGACACCGCGGTGATCAACGCGGCGGCGACCGGTGTGCGGTTCGTGCTGGCGGCGGGCAATAGCTCGACCAGCGCCACCACCTCCTCGCCCGCCCGCGCCAACGGTCCGAATGTCTACACCGTTTCGTCCTTCGCGAACGGCGACACCTGGTCGAGCTTCTCGAACTTCGGCAACCCGCCGGTCGATTTCGCGGAGCCGGGCTCGGCGATCAATTCGACGTGGATCGGCAGCAGCTACAACACCATCTCGGGCACCTCGATGGCGGCCCCGCACCTCGCGGGCATCCTGCTTCAGGGTGCGGTCGGCAACGGCGGCACCGTGCGCAACGATCCGGACGGCAACGCCGACACCATCGGCATCGTCGGCAACTAAGCGCGAGAGCGTCAACAGGAAGGGCGCCCGGTCAGCAGCCGGGCGCCCTTTCCTTTGCCCGCGATCAGCCGAACACCCGCTTGCCGCGTGTCACCCGGTCGGCCATCGCCATGGTGGTCAGCTGCGCGTTCACCCGGATGCAGCTCGGCATCACGCTCGCATCGCAGACCAGCACGTTGGCGGTGCCGTGGACCCGCTGGTCGAGATCGACCACGCCCTTGGCCGGATCGGCGTTGATCGCATTGCCCCCGTGCGGATGGCTGGAAGACAGCACCACATCATCGGGCTCCCTGATCCGTTCCCTGAACAGCGCGTCGATCGCCTCGGGGCTGGTGCCCGCCGCAATCGTGTCACCCCTCAGCAATGCCGGATAGACCTCCTGCGCGCCGCCTGCGAGGTGGATCTTGGTCAGCAGCGCCAGCGCGCGGCGCAGCACCTCCAGATCCTCCTCCTCCAGCTTGAAGGTGAACTTGCCCTTTGCGATCGTGCCGCGACGGTCGGCCGGGAACAGCACCCCGGCAGAGGCGAGGCGGTTGTAATTGAGCATCCGCCCGAAGTGATCGTCAAACCAGCCCGGCACCAGCGTCGCCATGCTCATCGGCGGCTGGAAATGGCTCTCGATCAGGAAATCACCGCGGTCGATGTAGGTCGCCATCTGGTCCTCGTCCCACGCCAGCACGGGATCGGGCATCAGCGCAGGGACGGGGCAAGCGATATTGAGCGAGACGCCCTTGCCGGTGCCCCTGATGCCGCTTTGCGCGAGGATGTTGGTCGAGGCGATGGTGCCCGCAGCGACCACCACGCCTTTCGTTACTCCGATGCGCTTGCCGCGCCCGTCGGGGAACAGCACCTGCACCGCATTCGCCACCCTGCGCCCGTCATCCGCGCGCGGCCCCCAGCCGATCTCCAGCACCTGCGCACCGGCAAGGATCTTCGCCTTGCGCCCGCCTGCACCGGGTTGCAGCACCGCGTCATGCAGGAAGCTTTCGGGCAGGGCGCGCTTGCGGCCATAGGGGCAGCCGGTGTTGCAATAGCCGCAGGACAGGCAGCGGTTGTCTTCGTGCTTGGCCCCCCAGTTCTTGCGGAACCAGCCCGATGTGGCCCGCGCATCCATCGGGTCGGCGGAGACCGCGCGATAGGCCTGCCACGCGCCCAGCATCCGCGTGCCGTTGTTGCGGCCCAGCCGCCGGTCGATCTCGTGGATACCGAGCCGTTCCTCGATATGGCCATAGGCGGTATCGAGCGCCGCTTCCGCGACGGGCGCGCCAAGGCTCGCCCATGTCGCCAGCACATCGTTGGCATCGGGGTGGGTTTCCCCTTCGGCCTTCACGCGCAGGCAGATGCCGTTGTTGATGACGGTCGATCCGCCCACCGTGCGGCCCTGGAACACGATGATGTCGCGGTCCGCCGTGGTCTGGATCGCGCCGTCCTTGTAAAGGCTGGAGGACATCCACAATTCGTGCGGGGTGATGGCGGTGCTGGGCAGATATGCCCCGGCCTCGATCACCAGCACTTCGTACCCTTGCGCGGCAAGGTTCGCCGCCGCCACCGCGCCGCCCGCGCCCGATCCGATCACCACCACCTCGACACTGGCAGGGATCGCATCCTCGGCAACGAAGACCGACGGCGGCAGATCGTTGGCGGTGTATTCCGCGATGGAAGGATCATCCGGCGTGCCCGCGCGCTGGCGGGCGAGGGGCAGGGTGAAGCCGATTGCCCGGAACACCGGATTATCGGCGTTGGCCTGTTCCTGCGCGGCCTGATCATCGGCGGGCGAGCCCAGCCAGTGGCCATAATAGCCTGCGTAAACAATGCCGCGCAGGCGTGCCATGTCCTGAAACAGGTTGCGGCGGCTGTTCCGCAGCTTGCGGTTGATCCGCGCGATCCGCCAGCTGCGGGGCGCGAAGTGCCAGAACGGCCCGCCCAGCACCACCCATGCGGCCAGCGCGGAAATCCCGGTCTCGAAGGGCTTCTTGCCCTCGATATTGCCGAACATGGTCTGGAGATTGTCGACCACCGCCTGCGGCGTGATGACCATCTGCGCGGGCTCGACAAACATCGTCTCGGCAAAGCGGCGCCAGATCGCGGCGATGAACGGATTGAACGGCTTTTCCTGCAAGTGCCTGCGCCCCCCTGATGCGCCCTGGCTATCCTGACACAGGAACAAAGTCTTGTAACCCTGCGTCGATTTTCGCGCATGGCGCGGTGCGCGGCCTGCACCGCGGGGGCCGCGCAAACGCAATTGCCGTTTCGTCCGGCAGGTCTATACGCATCCCTATGGCCTTCGCCCCCGTATCCCTGTTCCGATGAACGCGCCTTTCGCCCCTGCCGTGACCTTGCCCGACCGGAGCCTGCAACGCGTGGCCGGTCTGGGGCTGGGGCTGGCCATTGCCGGAAGCTGGCTGGCGATCCACGCCTGGGGCATGTTCGTGTTCGAACTGAGCTGGAGCAACTGGCCGCTCGCGCTGGCGGTGGCGATGGTGCAGTGCTGGCTTTCGGTCGGCGTCTTCATCGTCTGCCACGATGCGATGCACGGCACGCTGGCGCCGGGCCTGCCCCGCGTGAACGCTGCGATCGGAACGGTGCTGCTGGCGCTCTATGCAGGCTTCGGCTGGAAGCATCTGCGCGATGCCCACATGTCCCATCACAAGCTGGCCGGCCATGCGGGCGATCCCGATTTCGACGAGCATCATCCGGACAATTTCTGGCGCTGGTACGGCACCTTCTTCCGGCGCTATTTCGGCTGGCGTTCGATCCTGTTCGTGCACACCGTGGTCGGCATATACTGGCTGGTGCTGGATATCCCGATGGCGCAGATCGTGCTGCTCTACGGCCAGCCGGCGCTGGCATCGTCGCTCCAGCTGTTCTACTTCGGCACCTTCCGCACGCACCGCCACATCGCGGGGAAGGCGGACGGCGGCTTTGCCGATCATCACAACGCCCGCTCCGACGATTTCGGCACGCTGGCGAGCCTCGCCACATGCTTCCATTTCGGCTATCATCTCGAACATCACCGCCGCCCCGATGTGCCGTGGTGGGCGCTCCCGGCGGCGCGCCGGGCCGGGGTGGGCCACGTTGAACTGACCGAGAAGGTGCCCGCATGAGCTGGCTCGAGATATTTCTGACCGTCATGTCCTCGCTGATCGGGATGGAACTGTTCGCGTGGTATGCGCACAAGTACATCATGCACGGCTGGGGCTGGGGCTGGCACCGCGACCACCACGAACCGCATGACAACATGCTGGAGAAGAACGATCTGTTCGCGGTCGTCTTCGGCACGATCAACGCCGCGATGTATATCTACGGCTCGCTCTACTGGGACTGGCTGTGGTGGTTTGCGGTCGGGATCACGCTCTACGGGGTGATCTACACGTTGGTCCATGACGGGCTGGTGCACCAGCGCTACTGGAAGTGGGTGCCGCGCAAAGGCTACGCCAAGCGGCTGGTGCAGGCGCACAAGCTGCACCACGCGACAATCGGGAAAGAGGGCGGCGTGAGCTTCGGCTTCGTCTTCGCGCGCGATCCGGCGAAGCTGAAGGCGGAACTGAAAGCGCAGAAGGAAGCGGGCCTTGCCGTGGTGCGCGACAGCGCGGGCGCGGGCGGTGACGAGGCTTTCGAGGTGGTGGGCCGCAATCTCTAGCGGCGGTCAGGGTAGGGCTTGCCCCCCCTTAGACCCCCTCCAGACCCCTGTTTGACCCCGTCCAGCCCCCCCCCTTGCAGCGCGGTTTCACGTGAAACATTGCGCCCGCGTCAATCACGCCGCAGCCAAGCGAAGAAACCGGCGGCGGACGCGATCCATGCGGTCACCATTGCGGCAATGAAGACCATGCCGGCAGCAGCTTCCATGCCGACCATCCCGAGCGGATAGGCCGCAAGCGACGCCACGAACATGGCCGCCAGACACGCAAGGATGATCTTGCGGGTCGCCGTCATCCGGATAGTCTTGCGGCGTGTTCCTTCACCAGCGCGATCATGTTGGGCACCCCTTGCGTCCGGTTGCTCGACAGCTGGTTCCTGAGATCGAAGGGGGCAAGCGCGCCCATCACGTCCATCGACGCGACTTCGGCAGCGGGCTTGTCCTGCACTGCGGCGATGACAAGGGCGACGATCCCCTTGGTGATCGCGGCATTGCTGTCGGCCAGAAAGTGGAGTTTTTCCGCATCGGTCCCGGCGGGGTAGACCCATACTGCCGCCGAACAGCCGCGCACCAGCGTCGCATCGGTCTTCAGCGCATCGGGCATGGGTTCGAGGCCACGGCCCAGCTCGATCAGCAGGCCGTAACGCTCGTCCCCTTCGAGGAACTCGTATTCTTCGAGAATGTCGGAAAGTGTGCGCATGGCCCGCCCTTAGAAGGGCTGCGGCTCCAACGAAAGGGGGGGATTATCCGCCAATCCCGCCGGGCCGGGTGAGGGCGTGCCAGATCACGTAGAACCACCCGAAAAATCCATGGACGATTGCCCAGATGATCGACTGGTGAAGGCTCCAGCTGATCGCCACGGCGATCGCGCTGCCAAGACCGATGCCCGCCTGCGTGGCGGTGTTGCGCGCCGTGCTCACAGTTCCACTCCGCTGGCGATGGCTTCGAGCTTGCGGATTCTCTCCTTGAGATCAGCCAGTTCGATGCGGGCCGTGCCGAGGTGCGAGCCTTCGTCCGTACCGGTGCCGCCCGGCACCCGGTCGAGTTCGCGGCGCTTCAGCTCAAGCCACCCCTGCCATGCACGCAATGCCGCGCCCGTCATCACGATGACCGCCACGAGCAGCCCCGCGGTCAGCACGATGGTGGGGTCGAGAAGAACAGTCGTCATTGGTCCGTTCCTTCCGTTCTGTCCGCGGGCAGCCCCCGCAGCGCTTCGATTTCCGCGGCGATCCGCGCCCGCTCGCGCGCATCGCTGGTGTTGCCGTCAGTGGCGATGCGTTCGAGCACCTTCACCCGTTCCCGCAGGTAGGCAAGCTCCTTGCGCGCCGCTTCGAGTTCGGCCCTGCTGCCAGCTTCCTCGCGAGGGACCAGCGTTTCGTTGCCATACTCGTCCTTGACGATCCCGGCGCGGGCCTTGGCGCGTTCGACCAGGCCCCAGACCACGATCGCAACCAGCGCGACGATCGCCCAGCTGCTCATTACGCCTTGCCCTTGTCCGTCAGGCCTTCCAGCGCCCGGTCACGCAGTGCGTCGATCTCGGCGCCCAGATGGTAGCCGCCGTCGGTGACGATGCGTTCGACGTTCGCGAGCCGGTCCTTCATCGAACCGAGTTCGGCGCGCAGTTCGGCGTTCTCCTGGGTGAGCAGGGTGACGCGGTGTGCGGTTTCCTTGTCGGAACCCGGCTTCAGCGACTGGCCCCACATGCCTTCGAGCGGATAGCCGTTCTTGATCTTCATCCGGGTGGTCTGGAACGATACCAGAATGCCCATCGCACCCAGCACGAAGCCGCCGCCGATGATCCACCCGAGATAGGGGAGAAAGTCCGCCGGTGACATCAAACACGCTCCTTGTTCAGGGCGGGCACATCGCGCAGGGCCTCGATTTCGGCGCTGAGCGAATAGCCGCGGTCGGTGACGATCTTTTCGAGCACGATCATGCGGTCCTGCATGGCATCGAGCTTGTCGTGGAGCGCCTTGTTCTCGGCCTTGAGGCGGTGCGTTTCCGCATTGTCGGATCGCTCGATCTTGCCGCCCCAGTCATTCTCGAGCGGATAGCCGTGCCGGGCGCGGATCCAGTTGTTGATGAGCCATCCGCCGGTGCAGACCAGCACGATCGAGACGATCGAAAGGGTGCTGCCGAAGTCCATCACACGCGCTCCTTGCCAAGGCCGAGCGGGACGCCCGCGCCGGCTTCGTCCACCCGGCGCGTGTCGCGCAGGGCCTCGATCTGGGTGGCGATATCGTAACCGCGGTCGGTGACAATGCGTTCAAGCACCTGCACCCGGTCTTCGAGCCGCTGGATCTGGCCGACATATTGCGCGGCTTTCTCGGCGGTCTGCTCGGCGGTGGCGCCGACCTGCATTTCGGCCATCTTCTGTTGGTGCTTGGTCCAGATGGCGACGATCGGGATCATCATCGCGACGATCGGGATCATCACCCCAAGGGTTCCTGCGTCCATGATACTTGTCCCTGTTGCTGGCGTTGGTGCTTAGCGCAGCCGCTCGATCTCGGCGGTCAGGCGCGGGTTGCTGCTGACATAGTGCGCTTCGACAGCGGCGAGGCGGCGGTCGACATCGCGGAAGCTCGCGCGGATTTCGCGGGCGGTGCGCTTGGGGTTCTGGCGGATGCCCTGCCAGTACTTCTGCTCGTTCTCGTCGCGGTAGAGATAGGGCGGCTTCTTGTTGAGCAGGAAGCCAGCCAGAAGGTAGGCCATGATCGTCGCACCGCCGGTGGGCCACATCGACAGGAAGGCAACCAGCCGAACCCAGAAAACATTGACCCCGGTGTAATCGGCAATCCCGGCGCAAACTCCCATCAGCTTGCCATTGTGCTTGTCGCGGTAAAGCGTGGTGCGGGGGCTGTTCACGAGCGGGTTCCTTTCTTCTCGGCGATCAGTGCTTCGAGTTCGCGAAGTTGCTGGTTGTCCTTTTCCTGATCGGCGATCAGGCGACGGGCCGGGGTGAAGGCCGGGTCGTCCGTGGCGACCAGCCGCTCGACCGTGTCCATCCGTTCATCGAGCCGCTTGGCGAGGTTGTAGAGTTCCTCCAGCAGCACCTCGTCATCGGCGGTGATGGTGGGCGCGGTCTTCCACTTGGTCATGTAGTGCAGCACCATCCAGGGCAGTGCGACAAAGATCGCGCCGATGGCCATGACGCCTTCGATATCCATGACTTAATTCCCCTCGCTGTCAGTTTTGCCGAGCGCCTTCTTCATCGCGGCAAGTTCATCATCAATCGCGTCCGAACCGGCGAGCGCCGCGATTTCATCGGCGAGCGACGGGGTCTTGCTTTCGGCGATCTGCAAGGCGTCGGCGCGGCCTTCGGCGTAGTCGACGCGGCGCTCGAGCTGGTCGAAACGGGCAAGCGCCTCGTCGGTGCGCTCGGTGCTCATCAGGGTGCGCAGCTTGACGCGGTTTTCGGCGCTTTCGAGGCGCGCGGCGATGGCGGTCTGGCGGCTGCGGGCTTCGCGCAGGCGGTGCTGCAGCTTGGCAATGTCTTCCTCGTAGGCGCGCAGCGCGTCGTCGAGCACCGCGATCTCGGTCTTGAGCTGGTCGGCCATGTCGCCGGCCTTCTTCTTCTCGACCAAGGCTGCGCGGGCGAGATCTTCGCGATCCTTGCTGAGCGCGAGCTGCGCCTTTTCGGCCCAGTCGGCCTGGAGCCGGTCAAGCTTCACGCAGTGGCGGTGCATTTCCTTCTGATCGGCGATGGTGCGCGCGGCAGAGGCGCGGACTTCGACCAGGGTTTCCTCCATTTCGAGGATGATCATGCGGATCATCTTCTGCGGATCATCAGCCTTGTCGAGCATGTCGTTGAAGTTGGCGGCAATGATGTCGCGGGTACGGCTGAAAATGCCCATGAAGGCTACTCCATCGAGAAACGAATTGACCCGGTCGAGGGGAGCGACTCGCTCGTCCTGCGATCCGGCGGGGTTGCGCCGAGATTGCGACGGCCCGGGGCTGCGACGCAAGGCTTCGATCTCTTCATCGAGCCGCGACAGCCGCCCGGCCGAAAGCAGGCGGGTGGGGTGGGCCGGAGCATCAATGGACAGCGCGTCGCGGTTGGGCAGCGCGTCGCGGTCGGCATCGGCAGGGGGGACATCCTGCATGGGGCGCTCCGGCCCGAGGGGGTTGCGGGGGTCGGTCACCTCAGGCGATCTCGACCAGTGCGCCGGCCGGTGCGGCGGGCTGGGCGAACGAGGCGGCGCTGGCCGCCCCCGGCTGAAGTTGCGAGGACAGCGCGATCATCATCACCATTGCGGCGATGCTGGCCATCGCGGCATGCCCGAGCTTGGAACTCCAGAAGCTGGCCTGACTGGCGTTACGGTTGATCATAGTGGGCCTCCCGAGTGGTGTCCGTGGTCTTGCCCGGTATTTTGCATGGGGCGTGCCAAACCGTGAAAATGGCGGAATTGCGCGCTTTTTGACCAGACGCACCGAAGTGGCGTTGGCCTCTATTGCCAAGCCTTGGGAATTTTCACTATAGTTTGGACATGAAGCTCGAGAGCCAGTTCATCGGCCAATCCGGGGCCTTTCTCGACGCGGTCGAACGCGCTTCGCGCGCTGCGGCCATGAACCGCCCGGTGCTGGTGATTGGAGAGCGCGGCACGGGTAAAGAACTGATCGCCGAACGCCTTCACCGGCTGTCGACCCGCTGGGACGAGCCGCTGGTGACGATGAACTGCGCGGCCTTGCCCGAAACCCTGATCGAGGCCGAGTTGTTCGGGCACGAGGCAGGGGCTTTCACCGGCGCCACCAAGGCCCGCGCAGGGCGGTTCGAGGAAGCCGACCGAGGCACGCTGTTCCTCGACGAGCTGGGCACGCTCAGCATGGGCGCGCAGGAGCGGCTGCTGCGCGCGGTCGAATATGGCGAGGTCACCCGCATCGGTGCCTCGCGCCCAATCCGCGTCGATGTGCGCATCGTGGCCGCAACCAACGACGATCTGCCCGCGCTCGCGGCGGCAGGCGAATTCCGCGCCGATCTGCTCGACCGATTGAGCTTCGAGGTCATCACGCTCCCCCCGCTCAGGGTGCGCGAGGGCGATATCGGCGTTCTTGCCGAATATTTCGGCCGGCGCATGGCGGCGGAGCTGGATTGGGACCGCTGGCCGGGCTTTGCGCCCCATGTGATGGATGCGCTGGAAGATCACCCCTGGCCCGGCAATGTGCGCGAGCTGCGCAATGTCATCGAACGTGCGGTTTATCGCTGGGACGTGCCGGATATGCCGATCGCCCATGTCCAGTTCGATCCCTTCGACAGCCCGTGGCGGCCACGTTCGCCCGAGCATCGGCGCGGTAACGTGGCGGCAGGCGCGGCCCCGGCCGGCGGCGGGCATGCTGCTCCGTCTCCTGCCGCGGTCAATCTCGATACCATCGAGGACCTGCGCGCGGCGGTTGATGCGCATGAGCGCGCGATCCTAGCCCATGCGCTGGGCAAGCACCGCTGGAACCAGCGCCAGACCGCCCGTGCCCTCGGGCTGACCTATGACCAGTTGCGTCATTGCATCCGGAAGCACGGCCTGATGGAGGGGCAGGACGAGGGTAATTCCTAACCCATTTTAAAGTCTTTGCGGTTATTTCCGTCGTCCGGATCGGGGCGATACAAAACGATGGCAAGGCTATCAGAAAATTTCGTGAGCAATTCCGTGATGCTGCATAGCCGCCGGTTTCCGGGGCTGGCTCGCTGCACAAGGACGATTCGCGACTGATGCGTTCCGGCCTTCCCCCCTCCTACCGTCATCCGTTGCCAGCCGCACCTGCGGGCTCGCACAGCCTCGTTCCGCCCGCACGTGCAACGGGGCCCGAGGTTTCGAGCCCGGGTGCCGACGGCGCTTACGGAACCGGCTTGCGCCGCGGGGAACAGGCGATGATGGATTCGGGCCCCCAAGGCGGTAGCCGGCAGCCGGTATACATGTTGGGCAGGCGAGCCGCTCCGCGGCTGCGACTGAGCCTTCCGGCGCAGCTCGTTGCCGTTGAAAAGTCGCATACCTGCATCCTCCTCAATCTGTCGCGCACCGGCGCGCAGATCGCGATTCTCGATGCCATCCGCGTCGGGGAGGGGGCGATTCTGCGCTGCGCGGGCATCAACCATTTTGCGATCGTGACCCGCGCCGAATTCGGTCTCAATGCGCTCGAATTCGATGAGCCGTTGACCGACAGCATCGTGCTGGACGTCCGTCGCTATCACGAGAACTTCGCGGAGCGCGAAAGGCGCGCCCTGATTGAAACTGCACGCAGCTGGGTGACGGGCGATAGCGACGAGGATCGTGTGGACTGACGCCCAAGGTCCGCTTGTTGGGGGGCGCAAGCACTATCACGTAGTTGTCCGGAGGTCCGTGCGCACGCGCCGTTTAGCGGCGATCGGCCACACTGCCCGGCGCATGGTGCCCGACATTCTCCCCCATGACCCTGCGCTGCCCGCTGAGGGAGACAATGCGCCGGTCGCCGGTCGCCGCTCAGCACCGCGCCTCGGATTGGCGCTGCCGGCACGGTTCTTGTCGATCTACTCGCAGCAGTCCTGCATTGTCATGGACCTCTCGTGCACCGGCGCACGCATTGCCCTCGCGCGTCCGGTCGGGGAGGGGCAATCGGGCTATCTCGCTGTTGGCCGTATGGAGATATTCGGCATGATCGTGCGCGCCGAGCGCGGCGATGAGCTGGCGGTCAACGCGATGGTCTTCGATGAACCGATCCCGCACAACACTGTGCTGGCGGTGAGAAGCCTCGCGGAGACCATCGACGAGCGCGAGCACAGGGACCTGCGCGAGCAGGTGCGGCGCTGGGTGGCCGGGGAGAACTGACCCTTCCTCCGTCAGGCGGCACGTCAAGCCCCTTGCCAAAGCAGGCAAAGCCGCCTATCTGCGGCGCCAATCCCGACATTGTCGATGCAAGGTTTGGATGCTGGCGCCGCACGGGGCCGGCCCGAAACCGCATTCGTGCAATGTCCTGCCAGTGAAAGATCCGTGTGACCGATATCGCCCGCCTGACCCAGCTGATCGAACCCGAAGCGACCGCGCTCGGGTTTGAACTGGTGCGCGTGGCGATGGTCCCCTCGGAAGCCGGCGACGGCGGCATGGCACTCCAGATCATGGCCGAAGACCCGGCGACAGGCCAACTGGTGCTTGACCAGTGCGCCGCTCTGTCGCGCCGCATCTCCGATGCGATCGACGCGGCCGAGGAAGCGGGCGAGGAACTGGTCGAAGGTGCCTATCACCTCGAAGTCAGCTCGCCCGGCATCGACCGTCCGCTCACCCGCGACAAGGATTTCGCCAACTGGGCCGGGCACGAAGTGCGGATCGTCATGGACAAGGCCTATCCCGGCCAGCGCGTTAACAAGGGCGTGCTCGGCGGGCTTGAGGATGGTATGGTCCTCGTCAAGGAAGTGAAGGCGGGCGATGTCCGCCTGCCGCTTGCAGACATTCATTCCGCGAAGCTCGTCCTCACCGACGCGCTGATCGCCGCCACCCGCCCACTGGACACCAGTGGGGCCGACGAACTCATCGAAGAAGATACAGAGAAGGCAGACGACTGATGAGTGCCATTTCCGCCAACAAGGCCGAACTCCTCGCGATCGCCAACGCGGTCGCCTCGGAAAAGATGATCGACAAGGCGATCGTCATCGAGGCGATGGAAGAAGCGATCCAGAAATCGGCGCGCAACCGCTATGGTGCGGAAAACGACATCCGTGCCAAGCTCGATCCGCTGACCGGCGATCTGACGCTGTGGCGCGTGGTCGAGGTGGTCGAAGAGGTCGAGGACTACTTCAAGCAGGTCGATCTGAAGCAGGCCGAAAAGCTCCAGCCGGGCGCCAAGGTCGGTGACTTCATCGTCGATCCGCTGCCCCCGGTCGATCTGGGCCGTATCGACGCGCAGTCCGCCAAGCAGGTGATCTTCCAGAAGGTCCGCGATGCCGAGCGCGAGCGCCAGTATGAGGAATTCAAGGACCGCCAGGGCGAAGTCATCACCGGCGTGATCAAGTCGGTCGAATTCGGCCACGTGATCGTCAACCTCGGCCGCGCCGAGGGCGTGATCCGCCGTGACCAGCAGATTCCCCGCGAAGCCGCCCGCACCGGCGAGCGTGTCCGCGCGCTCATCACCAAGGTCGAGCGCAATAATCGCGGCCCGCAGATTTTCCTCAGCCGCGCGCATCCCGACTTCATGAAGAAGCTGTTCGCGCAGGAAGTGCCGGAAATCTACGACAACATCATCGAGATCAAGGCTGCCGCCCGCGATCCGGGCAGCCGCGCCAAGATCGGCGTGATCAGCCGCGATTCCAGCATTGATCCGGTCGGCGCTTGCGTCGGCATGAAGGGCAGTCGCGTCCAGGCCGTCGTGCAGGAACTCCAGGGCGAGAAGATCGACATTATCCCCTGGTCGGAAGACACCGCGACCTTCGTGGTCAACGCGCTCCAGCCCGCCACGGTCAGCCGCGTCGTTCTCGATGAAGACGATGGCCGCATCGAAGTGGTGGTGCCGGACGACCAGCTGAGCCTCGCGATCGGCCGCCGCGGCCAGAACGTGCGTCTGGCGAGCCAGCTCACCGGCCACCAGATCGACATCATGACCGAGGAAGAGGCTTCCGAGAAGCGTTCCAAGGAATTCGCCGAGCGTTCGAAGATGTTCGAGGAAGAGCTCGACGTGGACGAAACCCTCTCGCAGCTGCTGGTGGCCGAAGGCTTCGCCGAGCTGGAGGAAGTCGCTTATGTCGACCTCGCCGAACTGGCGAGCATCGAAGGCTTCGACGAGGAACTGGCCGAGGAACTCCAGAGCCGTGCCCTCGAGGCGCTCGAGCGTCAGGAAGCTGCGCACCGCGAAGTGCGCCGCGGCCTCGGCGTGGAAGACGCGCTGGCCGAAATTCCGCACCTTACCGAAGCGATGCTTGTCACGCTCGGCAAGGCGGGGATCAAGACCCTCGACGATCTCGCCGATCTCGCCACCGACGAACTGATCGCCAAGAAGCGCGAAGCGCCGCGCCGCCGGAACAACACCGATGGCCCGCCGCAGCGTCGTCCGCAGCGCGAAACCGACAAGGGCGGCGTGCTGGGCGAATACGGCCTGTCCGAAGAGCAGGGCAACGAGATCATCATGGCCGCGCGCGCGCACTGGTTCGAGGATGAGCCCACCGAGGAGGCCGCCCATGCGGACTCCACCCAATGAGCGCCTGACGTCCGACATCGACGGGCCTGAGCTTTCCGCTGCTGCGGGGAGCGAGCGGCGCTGCATCCTCTCCGGGGAAACCTCGGCGCGGGACGGACTGGTGCGTCTGGCAATTTCGCCTGACGGGCTGGTGCTGCCCGATGCCGCAGCCAAGGCTCCCGGACGCGGTGCGTGGATCGGCGTGACCCGCACGCAGCTTGAAGAAGCGGTGAGCGATGGCCATCTGAAGAAGGCGCTGATGCGCGCCTTCAAGGGCGCGCCTCTCACCATTCCCGACGATCTTCCCGCAAGGGTTGAAGCGGCGCTGGCGCGTCATCTTGGCGACCGTCTGGGGCTGGAACTGCGTTCGGGCAACATTGTCATGGGTTCGGCCCGGATCGAGGAACAGGCGCGCAGCGGGCGGATCGCCGTGCTGCTTCATGCCAGCGATTCCAGCGAAGACGGACGGCGCAAGCTCGACCAGGCCTGGCGCGTGGGCAATGATGCCGAAGGATCGGGCCAGCGCGGCACGGTCTTGCCACTGGACCGCACCGCGCTGTCTGTGGCATTGGGCCGCGACAATGTGGTCCACCTGGGGGTCGCCGGCCATCCGGGTGACATGCGGGCAGGAACCCGCGTGCTCCAGGCGGTATCCCGGCTGGTGCAATATGCCGGGCAGGATCGGGCGAACGCGACCAACGAAGACGGCCGGGACGCTCCCGGCGACGCTGACCGGCCTGCGGGCGGGGCGGCGACAATTGATGAATACGTGAAGGACTGACGAGCGATAATGAGCGACGACAACGACAACCAGCGCACTCGCAAACCCCTGGGCCTCAAGCGCTCGGTGGACGCGGGCGAGGTCAAGCAGACCTTCAGCCACGGCCGCACCAACAAGGTGGTGGTCGAGGTGAAGCGTCGCCGTGTGCTCGGCAAGCCGGGTGAGGCCGCTCCGCCGCCTGCGCCCGAACCGGTCGTGGCCGCTCCGCCGCCGCCCCCGCCGCCGCCTGCCGCTCCCGCGCCGCGCCCCGCGCGTCCGGCCCCCGCGGGCGAGACCCCGCAGGAGCGCGTGAAGCGCCTTCAGCTCGAAGCCGAGGAAGAGCGCCTGCGCCTCGCCGAGGAAGCGCGCAAGCGTGAAGAGGCCGAAGCCCGCGAACGCGAAGAGGAAGAGCGTCGCCGCGCCGAGGAAAATCGCCGCGCCGAGGAAGAGGCTGAGCGCCAGCGCGCTGAAGCCGCCAATGCCCCGGTGCAGCCCGAGGCAGCACCTGCGGCCGAGGCGCCTGCTGCGGCGGCCGAGGCAGCTCCTGCCGCGCCTGTCGCCACTGCGGCCGCCGTGCCCGCTGCCCGCCGCTTCACGCCGGTCGAACGGCCCGAGCCCAAGCGCCCCTCGGCGCCCGAGGTCAAGCCCAAGAAGAAGGACGACAAGCGCGCCGCGCCGAGCGACGAGGGCAAGGATAACCGCCGTTCGGGCAAGCTGACGGTCACCCGTGCCTTGAACGAGGACGAAGGCCGCCGCGCCCGCAGCCTCGCCGCGCTGAAGCGCGCGCGCGAGAAGGAGCGCCGCGGTCAGGGCGGCCCCAGCAAGCCGCGCGAAAAGCAGGTGCGCGATGTGGTCGTCCCCGAGGCGATCACCGTTAGCGAACTCGCCAACCGCATGGCCGAGAAGGGCGCCGACCTCGTGAAGGCGCTGTTCAACATGGGCATGATGGTCACGGTCAACCAGACCATCGACCAGGACACCGCCGAGCTGCTGGTCGAGGAGTTCGGCCACAACATCACCCGTGTATCCGCGAGCGATGTCGATATCGACACCAGCGCCGACGAAGATCCCATCGAAACCCTGGTGCCGCGTCCGCCGGTGGTGACGATCATGGGCCATGTCGATCACGGCAAGACCAGCCTGCTCGATGCCCTGCGCGGCACCGACGTGGTGAAGGGTGAGGCTGGCGGCATCACCCAGCACATCGGCGCCTACCAGATCACCACCAAGGACAAGCAGAAGATCACCTTCCTCGACACGCCCGGTCACGCGGCGTTCACCGAAATGCGCATGCGCGGTGCCAATGTCACCGACATCGTCATTCTGGTTGTCGCGGGCGATGACGGGCTGATGCCGCAGACCATCGAGGCGATCAACCACACCAAGGCGGCCGGCGTGCCGATGATCGTGGCGATCACCAAGTCGGACAAGCCCGAGTTCAACCCGCAGAAGATCCGCGAGCGTCTGCTCGAACACGAGATCGTGGTGGAGGCGATGTCGGGCGATGTGCAGGACGTGGAGGTTTCGGCCAAGACCGGCGCGGGGCTCGACAAGCTGATCGAGGCGATCGGTCTCCAGGCCGAACTGCTCGAACTGAAGGCGCGGCCCGACCGCGATGCCGAGGCAACCGTGATCGAAGCCCAGCTCGACAAGGGCCGCGGCCCGGTTGCGACCGTGCTCGTCACCCGCGGGACGCTGAAGCGCGGCGATACCTTCGTGGTCGGCACGCAGAGCGGCAAGGTCCGCGCGATCGTCGACGACAAGGGTCAGCAGCTCAAGGAAGCCGGCCCGTCGATGCCGGTCGAAGTGCTCGGCCTCGGCGGCGTGCCGTCGGCCGGTGACAACCTCACCGTGGTCGAGAACGAACAGCGCGCCCGCGAGGTTGCCAAGTATCGTCAGGAACTCGCCACCGAAAAGCGCACCGCGCTGGCTCCGACCAATTTCGACACGATGTTCAACAACCTCGCCTCCAACGTCATCGAATTTCCGGTGGTGGTGAAGGCGGACGTGCAGGGCTCGGTCGAAGCGATCGTCAATGCGCTCCACAACCTCTCGAACGACGAGATCAAGGTGCGCGTGCTGAACGCGGGCGTTGGTGCGATCACCGAGAGCGACGTGCTGCTGGCGGGCGCATCGAAGGCGCCGATCATCGGCTTCAACGTGCGTCCCAACGCCAAGGCGCGCGAGCTGCTGAAGCGCGATAACGTGCGGATGATGTATTACGATGTCATCTACCACCTCACCGATGCCATCGCCAAGGAGATGGCGGGCGAGCTCGGGCCGGAGCGGATCGAAACCGTGGTCGGCCGTGCCGAGGTCAAGCAGGTCTTCCCGGCGGGCAAGAAGGACAAGGCAGCGGGTCTGCTGGTTCTGGAAGGCGCAATCCGCAAGGGCCTGTTCGCACGCCTCACCCGTCAGGATGTCATCGTGTCGGCTACCAAGATCGCCTCGCTGCGGCGGTTCAAGGACGACGTGGACGAAGTCCGCACCGGTCTCGAATGCGGCGTGGTGCTGGAAGACACGAACGACATCAAGCCGGGCGACAACCTCGAAGTCTTCTCGGTCGAGGAGCGTGAGCGGACTCTGTGAGCTTGAACGACCCTCACTATCCAGACGATGCCGGGCAGTCGCCGCACACGGCGCTGCTCGGCTCGGAATTCGTGAGCTGGGACGAATCCGCCCAGACCGCCACCATGCGCTTCACCGTCAAGCGCGAGGTCTGCACCTGGCGCGGGGGCGTGCAGGGCGGGCTGGTTGCAGGCTACCTCGATGACGTGATGGGCTACGCCTATGTCGCGGCCACCGGCGGCGTGATGGCGCCGCTCAACCTCGACATCTCGATGAGCCTCATCCGCCTGATCCCCGAAGGCGCGACCATCATCGGCAAAGGCCGCGTGGTGAAGGCAGGGCAGCGGGTGATCTTCCTCGAAGGGGAGTTGCTGGCGGAGGACGGCACGATCTACGCCCGCTCCACCTCAACCGCGATTCCCACCCCGCGCCCGACGCCGACCGAAACCGGAATGGAGCGATAATGCCCGCGGGCGACCAGCGCTATCTGGCGTTGCTGGGCAGCATCAATGTGGGCGGCAACCGGATCACCATGGCCGATCTCACACTTGCGCTGGAAGAGGCCGGGTTTCGCGACGTTGTGACGGTTGCAGCCAGCGGCAATGTGATTCTGAGCGACACCCGCGATCCGGCCAGCATTGAAGTCGCGCTCGAAAGCGTGATCGCTGCGCGCTACGGGTTCAAATCCTGCGCCATGGTCCGCACCCGCGATCAGGTGCGCGCCGCGATTGACGAAAACCCGTTCCACGGCACCGGGCCGCAGCACGGGTCGGACAAGATGGTCCACTCGATCTTCCTGAGCCGGCAACCCGACCGCGCAGATTTCGATCAGCTTGTGGCGGACCACCGCGCCCGAGGCGGCGAGCGGCTGGCGATGGGTGACCGCGTGCTATTTCTTGATTATGTCCACGGGGTGGGCGTGTCGGACCTGTCGAACAAGACGCTGGAGCGCAGGCTCCGCTGCAAAGGCACAGCGCGCAACATGAACTCGCTCAAGAACCTCCTGTCGAAGATGACCTGACGCCATGGCCGCCAAGCAACCCTTCACCGCCGAACAGCAATCCGTCCGCGTCCTCAAGGTGGGCGAGCGGGTGCGGCATATCCTGTCCGAACTGCTCGCGCGCGGTGAGGTGCATGACGATGTTGTCAGCGCGGCGCACATCTCGGTCACCGAGGTGCGCATGACGCCCGATCTTCGCCACGCGACCGCCTATGTGAAGCCGCTGCTGGGTGCGGGGGACGAGGATGTGGTCAAGGCGCTGCGCCAGAACACCGCTTTTCTCCAGCGCGAGGTCGCTCAGCGGCTCGGGCTGAAGTTCGCGCCCAAGCTGAAGTTCCGCAAGGATGAAAGCTTTGCCGAGGCCGACCGGATCGAGGCGCTGCTGCGCGATCCCAAGGTCCTGCGCGACCTCGGGGATGAGGACGAAGACTAACGCGGCACCATCCGCGCTTTCAGCGTGATATCGACCTTGTTGCCGACCAGCAGCTGGTAGGACTTCATCCCGAAATCGCGCCGGTCGATGGTCGTTGTGCCGGTGAAGCTGACAGGCTTGCCACTTTGTGCCACCGGATCGCTGTCGAAGGTCACGGCAAGGCTGGCCGGACGGGTCACGCCGCGTGCGGTCAGTTCGCCCGAAACCACGCCCTCCGTGGCGCTCGACAGCTTGAGAGATCGGCCGGTGAAACGGATCGTGGGATATTTCTCGACCCAGAAGAACTTGTCGCCCCGCAGCCGCGCCAGCGTGACGCTGTCGGGCGCCTGGATCGCGGTCGCATCGAAGGTCACGTCGATCACCGCCTTGTCCGGTGCGCCGGGTACGATGGTGACCGCGCCCTCCATCCGCGGGAACTTGGCCGTCTTGCTCGACAGGCCGAAGAAGGGGACCTTGGCCGATACATTGCTGGCCGAGGCATCAAGCGTGTAGCGTTGCGGCACGGCGGACGCGTTGGCCAGCGCGAACAGCGCCAGCAGCGGCAGCATCATGATGCGAAGCAGAGGCATGCGAACGGTCATCCTTTTCTCCATACGCATGAACAGGGCAAAAGGTTCACCTCCGCGCTCGCTCGCAGCTCGGTAAAGCGATAGGCAGCGGCCATGGCCAAGCTCTACTTCTACTATGCCAGCATGAACGCAGGCAAATCCTCGCACCTGCTCCAGGCCGATTTCAACTATCGCGAGCGGGGGATGCGCACGATGCTGTGGACCGCCGCGCTCGATAGCCGGTCGCAAGGCATGGTGCGCAGCCGCATCGGGCTGGAGAGCGATGCCCACAAATTTGCGTCCGAAACCGACCTGTGGGCCACCATCAGCGCCGCGCACAAGGTGGAACCGCTCGATTGTGTGCTGGTGGATGAGGCACAATTTCTGACCGGCGATCAGGTCTGGCAGCTCGCCCGGCTGGCGGACGAGGCGGGGATTCCGGTGCTCTGCTATGGCCTGCGCACGGACTTTCAGGGGGAGCTGTTCCCCGGATCGGCAGTGCTGCTCGGGATCGCGGATGCGCTCGTCGAGCTGAAGGCCGTGTGCCACTGCGGGCGCAAGGCGACGATGAACCTGCGCGTCGATGAAAGCGGGGCGGCGGTCAAGCAGGGCGCGCAGACCGAGATCGGCGGCAACGACCGTTATGTCGCGCTGTGCCGGAAGCATTTTTCCCAGGCGCTGGGGGAATGAGCGGGCCGCTTTCAGGCTGGCTGATCCTCGACAAGCCGCGCGGGATGGGCAGCACCCAAGGTGTGAGCGCGGTCAAGCGCGTGCTACGGCAGAACGGCTATGCGAAAACCAAAGTCGGCCACGGTGGGACTCTCGATCCGCTGGCCGAAGGCGTGCTGCCGATTGCCTTGGGCGAGGCGACCAAGCTTGCCGGACGGATGCTGGATAGCGACAAGATCTACGCGTTTACAGTGAAGTTTGGGGAGGAGACCGACACGCTCGATACCGAAGGTCCGGTGATTGCCACCAGCGATGTGCGGCCGACAATGGCCGAGATCGAGGCTGTGCTGCCGCGTTTCACCGGGCCTATCGAACAGGTGCCCCCGGCTTATTCGGCGCTGAAGGTGGACGGCCAGCGCGCTTATGATCTGGCGCGGGCGGGGGAGGCGGTGGCGCTCAAGGCACGCAGCGTTACCATCCATTCGCTCCATGTCACGGCGGGGGCAGGCGAGGGGGGGCTGGATGCTGTGACCCTCGTCGCCCATGTTTCCAAGGGCACCTACATTCGCAGCCTAGCCCGCGACATTGCGCAGGCCCTTGGCACCTGTGGTCACGTGACCTACCTGCGACGCATCAAGGCGGGGCCGTTCCGCGAAGAACAGGCGATTTCGCTGGACAAACTGGAGCAAACCGCTAAGGGCGCAGGCCTTGAATACCTACTCCTGCCGCTGGAGGCAGGGCTGGACGACATCCCGGCCCTCAGCCTCGACCAGACAAGCGCGCAGGCGGTCCGACAGGGCCGGGTGCTGTCTGGCATGCCCCAATCATCCGGGCTCTACCTTGCGAAACTGGGCTCTGTCCCGGTCGCGCTGATGGAAGTTTCGGATGGGACGGCCACGGTCGTCAGGGGTTTCAATCTACCCGATGTCGCTGAGTAAGAGAGAAAAAATATGTCGGTGACCGCCGAAAAGAAGCAGGAAATCATCTCGTCCAACGCCCGTGATCCCAAGGACACCGGCAGCCCCGAAGTGCAGGTCGCGATCCTCACCGAGCGCATCCGCAACCTCACCGAGCACTTCAAGGATCACCACAAGGACAACCACTCGCGTCGTGGCTTGCTGATGATGGTGAACAAGCGTCGCACGCTGCTCGCCTACCTCAAGAAGAAGGATGTCGAGCGCTACAACGCCCTGATCCAGAAGCTGGGTCTGCGTAAGTAAGAGTTTCGCGTTGAAAGGCGGCTCAAGGGCCGCCTTTCTCGCATTTGGGGCCCGCAGACATCCGGTCTGACGCGCCTCGGGGCCGAACCAGTGCCCCGCACCGGACCGGGACGGTTCTTTCCCCGGCACATGAGGCCCCGCCCGGCAATATGGCCGCGCGGGTCAGAAGGAAAACCAATGTTCGACACGAAAACCGTATCGCTGGAGTGGGGCGGAAAGACCCTCACTCTGGAAACCGGGCGCATTGCCCGTCAGGCCGATGGTGCCGTTCTGGCCACCTACGGCGAAACCGTGGTGCTGTGCGCCGTGACCGCCGCCAAGTCGGTGAAAGAGGGCCAAGACTTCTTCCCGCTCACCGTCCACTACCAGGAAAAGTTCTCGGCTGCCGGCCGCATCCCCGGCGGCTTCTTCAAGCGTGAACGCGGCGCGACCGAGAAGGAAACGCTGACCAGCCGCCTGATCGACCGTCCGATCCGTCCGCTCTTCCCCGAAGGTTTCTACAACGAGATCAACGTGATCGCGCAGGTCCTGTCGTTCGACGGCGAGACCGAGGCCGATATCGTGGCGATGATCGCCGCCTCGGCCGCGCTGACCATCTCGGGCGTGCCCTTCATGGGTCCGATCGGCGCCGCGCGCGTCGGCTATGTCGATGGCGAATACACGCTGAACCCGAAGCAGGACAAGGCGCTCGCCGAAGGCCGTCTCGACCTCGTGGTCGCCGCGACCGACAAGGCCGTGATGATGGTCGAATCCGAAGCCAAGGAGCTGACCGAGGAAGAAATGCTCGGCGCCGTCATGTTCGCGCATGACGAGATCCGCAAGGTGATCGGCGCGATCGTCGATCTGGCCGAGAAGGCCGCCAAGGATCCGTGGGACATCGACGTCAGCGACAACACTGCCGACATCAAGGCCAAGCTCAAGGACCTCGTGGGCGCGGATATCGCCGCGGCCTACAAGCTCACCGACAAGTCAGCGCGCTCGAACGCGCTGAACGAGGCGCGGGCCAAGGCCAAGGGGGCGTTTGCGGACGAAACCCCGCAGACCCAGATGGTCGCGATCAAGACCATGAAGAAGGTCGAGGCCGACATCGTCCGCACCGCCATCCTCAAGGAAGGCGCGCGCATCGACGGCCGCAAGCTCGATCAGGTCCGCCCGATCGAAGCGATCGTCGGCTTCCTGCCGCGCACCCACGGCTCGTCGCTGTTCACCCGCGGCGAGACTCAGGCGATCTGCACCACCACGCTCGGCACCAAGGATTCCGAGCAGATGATCGATGGTCTGGAAGGCCTCAGCTATTCCAGCTTCATGCTGCACTACAACTTCCCGCCCTATTCGGTCGGTGAAGTGGGCCGCTTCGGCGCGCCGGGTCGCCGCGAAGTCGGTCACGGCAAGCTCGCCTGGCGCGCGCTCAACCCCGTGCTGCCGAGCAAGGAAGACTTCCCCTACACCATCCGCGTGTTGTCGGACATCACCGAGTCGAACGGCTCGTCCTCGATGGCAACCGTGTGCGGCGGCTGTCTGTCGATGATGGACGCGGGCGTGCCGGTGAAGGCTCCGGTCAGCGGCATCGCCATGGGCCTGATCCTCGAAGGTGACGAATTCGCCGTCCTCTCGGACATTCTGGGCGATGAAGACCACCTCGGCGACATGGACTTCAAGGTTGCCGGGACCGCCGAAGGCATCACCACGATGCAGATGGACATCAAGGTCGCCGGCATCACGCAGGAGATCATGGCCAAGGCGCTGGAGCAGGCCAAGGCCGGCCGTCAGCACATCCTGGGCGAAATGGCCAAGGCGCTGACCGGTGCCCGCACCGAAGTCAGCAAGCATGCGCCGCGCATCGAGACGATCCAGATCGACAAGTCGAAGATCCGTGACGTCATCGGCACCGGCGGCAAGGTGATCCGCGAGATCGTCGCCGAAACCGGCGCCAAGGTCGACATCGACGATGAAGGCGTGATCAAGATCTCGTCCTCGAACCTCGACGAGATCGAAGCGGCGAAGAAGTGGATCCTCGGCATCGTCGAGGAAGCCGAAGTCGGCAAGATTTACACCGGCAAGGTCGTCAACATCGTCGATTTCGGCGCTTTCGTGAACTTCATGGGCGGCAAGGACGGCCTCGTCCACGTCTCGGAAATGAAGAACGAGCGGGTCGAAAAGCCTACCGATGTCGTCTCCGAAGGCATGGAAGTTAAGGTCAAGGTCCTCGAGATCGACCAGCGCGGCAAGGTCCGCCTGTCGATGCGCGTTGTCGACCAGGAAACCGGCGAAGAGCTGGAAGATACCCGTCCGCCTCGCGAACCGCGTGAACCGCGCGGCGACCGTGGTGATCGCGGCGACCGCGGCGACCGTCGCGGCCCCCGTGGCGGCGGCGACCGGGGTGGCCGTGGCGGCGATCGTGGCGGACGCGGTGGTGACCGTGGCGGCCGTGACCGTGACAGCGGCGGACCGGCCGGTCTGCCCGACTTCCTGAAGGACTAATCCCCTTCTCCGAGGTATGAACATCGGCCGCCCGGAGCGATCCGGGCGGCCTTGTTTTTGGAAAAGACCAACGATGCTTCAACGCGAACTGATCGACACCACCCAGATCGAGGACGGCGTTACCCTCGACCTCTACACCCATGCCGGTCACTTCATGATCGTGATGGGGCGCAACGAGTTGATGAGCACGCGCATGCGGTTCTCCGAAGAGCAACTCGCGGACCTCACCCTCGACCGGCTGGGCAAGGACAATGCGCGCATCCTGATCGGCGGTTACGGCATGGGGTTCACCTACCGCGCGGCGGCCGCCAAGCTGGGCGCCAAGGCGCAGATCGTGGTGGCCGAGATTTCCGAGGCGATCATCGATTGGGCCAAAGGGCCAATGGCGGCGCTGACCGGTGAGGGCCTGTCGGATCCGCGCCTCGACCTCAAAATATGCGATGTCGCCGCGCTGATCGACGATGCCAATGACGGCACTTGCGCCAAGTTCGATGCGATCCTGCTCGATGTCGACAATGGCCCAGACGGCATCGTGCGGGATGCCAACAACCGGATCTACTCGCGCACCGGCCTTGCCAAGGCACGCGATGCACTGAAGCCCGGCGGCATTTTGGCGGTGTGGTCGGCGGGACCGGACCCTGCGTTCCGCAAGCGGCTGTATGACACCGGACTCGATGTGACCGAATGGAACGTCAGGTCACGCCCCAACAACAAGGGCGCGCATCACATCATCTGGTTTGCGCAAAAAGCCTGAGGTTCAGAAATCGTAGATCAGGGTGATGCGGCTCAGCGTGTCGGTCTGCACCGCGCCGGGTGGCGGGTTGCTGTCATATTCGACTGCATAGGAAACGCGCGCCTTCAGCTTCTTGGCGATGGCCGCATCGAGCCCCGTGATCAGGTCGATCGAGGTGTTGCGCGAATCGATGATCGCCACCGCCGATCCGCCCGTTTCGGCGACGGCGTTGGTGTCCTGAGTCAGCTTCAGCCGCTCGGTTATCTGCCAGTCGAAATCGAGGGCCAGCAGCCCGGCGATGCGGCTTTCCTCGCGCCCGTCCACGAATTGCGTGACGCGGTAGGCGGGGCCGGCCTTGAGCGAGAGTTGCACATCATCCTTCTTGAGCGCCTGATAACCCATGCCGCCGGAGATGGCGTAGCGCCCTGAAAAACCCTGAAAGCGGTCGCGCTCGTACTGGGCGAGGGCATAGACGTAGAAACGGTCCGAGACGTTGACGTTGGGCTCGTAGCGGCCGAGGAACTGTTCGCGCGTGGTGACCCCGGCAGCGCGCTGGTAATCGGCGCGGCCGGTCAGCCGGTGCCGCCACTTGATGCCCTGTCGCTCCAGCGTGAGCGCCGCGGTAACGCCGGTGTTCGACGTGTTGCCGGTGGCCCGGAATCCGCCGAGTTCACCCCGACCGCTCCAGTTTTCGAACAAATCGGCCTCGCGCAGGGCAGCCTGCTTGGCCTCGGCCTCGGCGGCCTTGCGCGCGGCGAGCGCGGTGGTGAAATCGGCAACCAGCGCGTCGATCTCGGCGATGTCGCCGGGGTTGGTGGTGCGGGCGATGTCAGCGATGGTCTTCACCTTGCCCTCGTCGCCGGTGGCAATGGCTGCATCGATCATCGCGCGCACGGGCGCGGGCAGTTCGGCAAGCGCAGGCTGAGCAGCCAGCACTGCACCCGCCACTGTCGCAATCCGCAAACCCCGCAAGGCGATCATGTTAGCGCTCCCTTTCACCACGCCCTGAATAAAGGCGGGGGCGGGCCAAGAGCAAGCCTCGCGCGGCGAGGCGCCCCGGATTAGCGGACCCGCGGGCCGCCGAACGGAAGGGGCGGGGGCGGACGGCGCACGCCGCGCGGCAGCTGAGCCTGATAGGCGCGGCCGCAATGCTCGACGCAATAGGGGAAGCCGGGGTTCACCTGCTCGCCGCAGAAATGGAAATCGGGCTCGCCCGGGTGGCCCATCGGCCAGCGGCAGACCTTGTCCGACAGATCGAGCAGGCTGGTCTTCCCGGCGATTTCCGGGCTGGGCTTGGCCGGTACGAGACGGCGCGGCGGTGCGGGCGGAATCGGTGCCTGCTGGTCGCCCGGGCCCTGACGGAGGAAGCCACCGGGCCCGACCGAGACGATCTTGGGCAGGTTCTCAGCCGGCATAGCGGGCGCAGATGCAGCGCCATCGGCAGCCGGTTCCGGGCGCGGAGCGGGCGCAGCAGCGCGCGGGGCGGGACGCTCCGCCGCTTCCACGGGGGCACTGCGTTCGGCAGGCCCCGCCGGCGCGCGTGGCACGGCGGCTGGCGCGGGTGCGGCGGGTTTCTTGGCAGCGGGCGCGGCGGCTTTCTTCTTGTCGTTCGCCTTGACCGGCGAGGGACGCGCCTTGAGGCCGAGACGGTGCGCCTTGCCGATTACCGCATTGCGGCTGACCCCGCCCAGTTCGGTGGCGATTTCGCTGGCAGTCGCGCCGCCTTCCCACATCTTCCTGAGCGTTGCGATGCGCTCGTCCGTCCAGCTCATATGTTCTACCTGTTCCTGTGTCCGGCGCGTGTCCGGGTGAGGGGTGCTTGTCAGGGGGCCGGTGCAAGCCTAGGCACCACGCCCATGGCCGACAACGTTCCTGCAAACCCGCCCGGTAACCCTGCTCCCGTGACCGAATTGACGGCGGATGACAAGACCGGCGGGAGCTTCCGGTTCACCCCGCGCGGTGTGCCCGTGATCACGGGCGTCAATCGCGTTGGGTTGCTGGCCCTCTATATGAAGGAGGTGCGCCGGTTTCTCAAGGTCCAGACGCAGACGATCTGGGCTCCGGCCTTCACAACCCTGCTGTTTCTGGTGATTTTCAGCGTCGCGCTGGGCCGTGAGGGCCGCGAAGTGCTGGGCGTGCCCTTTGCCAGCTTCGTCGCGCCGGGCCTGATCGTGATGGCGATGATGCAGAACGCCTTCGCCAATTCCAGCTTTTCGCTGCTTGGCGGCAAGATGCAGGGGACGATCATCGACTATCTGATGCCGCCGCTTTCGCCCGGGGAATTGATGGCCGGCATCCTCGGTGCGGCAATGACCCGCGCGGCGGGGGTGGGCTGCGCGGTGGCGCTGGCGATGGCGCTGTGGCCGGGCGTCTCGCTCGGATTGGCGCATCCCTCGGCGGTCCTGTGGTTCGGGCTGATGGGATCGCTGATGCTGGCCACGGTCGGCCTGGCGACATCGATCTGGGCCGAAAAGTTCGATCACAACGCCGCCGTCACCAACTTCATCATCGCCCCGCTCTCGCTGTTGTCGGGGACGTTCTACGTGATCGAGAACCTCCACGGCGTGTTCCAGACGGTGAGCCGGTTGAACCCGTTCTTCTACGTGATCTCGGGCTTCCGCTATGGTTTTCTGGGCGCGAGCGACATCGGGGATGCGGGGCACGTCGCGGCGGCGGGCGCTGGACTACTGGCGCTGAACCTCGTGTTGGCCGCAGGGGTCTATGCACTGTTGCGCAGCGGGTGGAAGCTCAAGAGCTGAGCGCGCCGGCAGGGTCTTGCGGGCGGGCCCGCAACAACTCAGTGAGTCAGTGAGCGCCGCATCCGGTAGCGCCCGTCCTTGAAGCTGTCGAACAGCTGGCGCACCGTCGGGTGATCGACCGGACCGCCCTGCGCGTCGGCGACAAGGTTTCCCTGACTCACATAGGCGACGTAGGACGAATCCTCGTTCTCCGCGAGCAGGTGATAGAAGGGCTGGTCGCGCCGGGGCCGGATGTCTTCCGGAATCGATTCGTACCATTCTTCCGAGTTGGCGAAGACCGGATCGATATCGAAAACGACACCGCGAAAGGCGAACAGGCGGTGGCGAACCACATCGCCGATGCCGAAGCGGGCACGGGTCTGGCGGGGCGCGATGATGGTGCGTCCGGCTTGGGTCGAGAAGAACTCTGCGCGTTCCATGCCAGCCAATATGGACTTTCGCGCCCGCAAAACAAGCGCGAGGATTTCACGGGCGCAAGAAATGCCCGCATTTTGTGCGTGCGCCCCTCTTGGCAAGCCCTGCGGCTTGGGCTAACGGGCGCCCTTCCTGACGCCAGCCGCCACTCGACCGGGCGGCCAATCCATGCGCGACAGGCCTCGCGGAGAGGTGGCAGAGTGGTCGAATGCGCCGCACTCGAAATGCGGTTTACCGGCAACGGTAACGTGGGTTCGAATCCCACCCTCTCCGCCAATTGGCCTTTTCTCGCTGTTTCTCCCTGCTTCGAAATCATTAAAAAACAACGGCTTTATGCGTCCGACGTGTTTCGGGCTATTGCATTCCGATGCGATCCGTTGCAACTTCGTGTGGGTAAGGGTGTGGGGAAGGAAAAATGGGCAATCTCACCGCCAACATGCTTCGGGGATCGCTTGAGCCGGGTCGCCATCATGACGGCGATGGGCTGTTCCTGAACGTCACCCCGACTGGTGCCCGTTCATGGATCTGCCGAGTCCAGAAAAATGGCCGCCGCAGGGATATAGGACTCGGCAGCGCGAAGAAAGTGAGTCTCGCCCAGGCACGGCAGCGGTCAGCCGAAGTCCGCTCGCAGGTGGAGGCAGGGATCGACCCCGTCCTTCAGAGGAAGAAGGCCGAAGGCATCCCGACCTTCCGCGAGGCTGCCGCTGCCGTCTATGCCGAGAACAAAAAGAGCTGGAAGAACAAGAAGCACCGGGGCCAGTGGCTGACCTCGCTTGAGGCCTATGCCTTCCCTAAGATCGGCGACATCGCGGTGAGCGACATCGAAAGCTCGCATGTCCGCGATGTGCTGATCGCAATATGGCTCGACAAGAATGAGACGGCGCGACGGGTGCGTCAGCGAATCGCGATGGTGATCGATTGGGCGATCGCCAAGAATTATCGCGCGCATCCCTTGCCGATGACGGCGCTCAACAAATCCCTGCCGAAGCTCCGCAAGCGTAAAAGCCATCACCGGGCGCTGCCCTATGCGCAGGTGCCGGGCTTCATGGCGATACTGCGCGAGCGCGAGAGCATTGGACGTCTCGCCTTCGAATTTCTGGTCCTGACAGCGGCGCGCTCAGGCGAGGTGCGCGGCGCGCTCTGGTCCGAGATCAACCTTGAGGAGCGCACCTGGACCATCCCGCCGGCACGCATGAAAGCCGATCAGGAGCATATCGTCCCCCTGTCCGATGCTGCGCTAACGGTGCTCAAGAAGGCCAAGGTCCACAAGCAGAAGGACAACGACCTCGTGTTCCCGGGCACGCGCCACGCCAAACCGATGTCGGACATGACCCTGACCAAGATTTGCCGCGATGCCGGGGTCGACGCTGTGCCCCATGGCTTCCGCAGCAGTTTTCGTGACTGGGTATCGGAAGAGACCGATTTCGACGGCGACATCGCCGAAATGGCCTTGGCGCATACAATCGCCAATCCGGTCGAAGCCGCCTACCGCCGTGGTAACCTCTTGCAAAAGCGTCGTAAGATGATGGATGAATGGGCTTCATATTGCAGGGTAGACGTACGCAGAGCAAAATGAAGCTGAGTCGTAAGGAAGAGGTAGGGCCTCGCGAATTGACCGCCATGCCGCAGCCGACGGATACTGCCGACCATCTTGAACCGATCGATACGGGCTTCGTAGCATTCTGCTATGCTGAACGCACTGAAACGCATTTGAACCTGCTGGGACAGGCTGTGATCGATCTCATCATGTCTGGCGTCGATCGCTCGAACATCCAGAAACCATTTAGAACGCGTGAAATGGCTGGCGTATCGTTGCTCCCAATAGCTGTATGCGCACCACCACTGCTTCCTGCGGGCATGGTAGCGAGTATGGCGCCGCTGCCTCTGGCAATGGTGGCAAGCTGGCTCCTTTCGCCTTTTGTCAGATCGGTGTGGACATGGTATCAAACGCCCGGCGAGGCGAAATACAGCGAACTTGCCAGCTGCGCGTCTGACGCCGGCCAAAGACGTTATGTTCGGGCTCTCGAAGAATACCGCGATTGGCTGTCTCAAACACCCGACCAACTCTTCATACGATCGTCCAACGGAGGTCTTCGGCCCATCACTAAGGAAGAGCACAGAGCCATCCAAGCAGACCACGGGCGTCAGCTGCTCCTCAGTAGCGATCGCAGCGGGTGGCCGAAGGTCCGCGGCCGCCCCCTACCAGGCGGTAAGCTCATGGCCTGCTTGCGCGGACGCAGGGCGAAGTCCCTCCTGACCTCGATGCGCCTTATGCTGGAACAAGACGATGAAGTCTTCGGCGCAAGGGTAAAATGGCTTAGTCAGCAAGCGCAAGGGCTCAACAAAGGCAGGCTGGCTCTGACAAATGGCCTGGAACTTCTGCCCAAGCTGCGCAAAGCACGGCTTGAGGGAATGAGTCTGACAGCAGTTCTCAATGACGCTGCCGAACATGGTATCGGCCACAAGGAAAGCATGATCCAGAAACTCTGGTCCGGCAATTACGTCGAATTTGAAGAAGCGCTTGAGCGTTTGCCTTTAGAAACAATGCCCTAAGTTAATCTGAAACTTTCTGAAAGTCCGCGGAATCGCTATCCGCCGGCGACTCCACAATCATCGAACACCGCTTAACAGGAGGTGATTCGATGGAACATGATGAACCAGCCGTCTTGATGACCACGGACGATCTCGTCCGGCACCTGCGCATGAGCAGGGTCACAATCTGGCGCAGGAGAGCAGCTGGGTCCTTTCCAAAGCCCTGCAAGTTCCCGGGCGGGCAATTGCGCTGGAAACGCAACGACATCGATAACTGGGTTGCCAAGCTCCCGACCCATGACCCCGTCGCTCCAGTCCCACCGCCGCCAAGCCCGCTAGAGTCTGTCCTGTTTAGACTGAATCGATGTGGGATTCCCAAGGGGTGCTGATTGTGATTCAAGCTGCTGGCTG
>JAIEOM010000031.1 GCA_019750455.1 Sphingomonadales bacterium
TAGGACAGCAGATACAGTCCCAGAGGGATCACCCACAGCAGCGGCATCGCGAAGATATCGGTGGTGAGATGCGTCGTCGTCGAGAGCATCAGGCCCGAAGGCACCGCCGACAGCGCCAGCCACACCATAATGCGCCGCCAGCCAGGGGCGGGTTCTGCGGGAGCATTGGCAGCGGCGGCAGCAACTGCCGGAGCAGGCGCGCCCCGCCGCGCCAGTCCGGCCAGCATCACCAGCACCACCAGCACCGCATAGCCCAGCGCCCAGGCCCGGCTCTGCGCGCCCAGCGGCAACAGCGGCTCGACCAGCAGGGGATAGGCCAGCAGCCCGGCAAAGCTGCCGAGGTTCGAAGCGGCATAGAGCGGATAGGGATCGCCCGCCCGCGGGTCGGCGGCGAACCATTGCTGCATCAGCGGCGCCTGCGCCGAGACGACGAAGAACAGCGGGCCGATGGTCAGCAGGAACAGGTAGGGCACCCACAAGGCCTCGCTCCCCGCTTCGGGCGGAGCAATCGCGGGCAGCGCGATCGGCAGGGTGAAGGCCGCCGCGACCAGCAGGGCCACATGCACCAGCGCCTGCCGCCCTACCGCAAGGCGCGACAGGGCATGGGCATAGGCATAGCCGCCCAGCAGCAGCGCCTGATAGACCAGCATCGCGCTGTTCCAGACATTGGGCGCCCCGCCGAGGCGCGGCAGCGCAAGGCGTGCGACCAGCGGCTGCACCATGAACAGCAGGAAGCTACCCGTCAGGATGGTGACGGCAAACAGCCAGCGGCGCGGCCCGGCCGAGGCCAGAGGGCGGCTGTCATCCGCAACAGAAGACGCGGCGGTCCCTGCGCCGGTGCCGTCTGTCATTGCAATTTCTCCCACTGCCTACGGTCGATCACGTACTGGATCGTAGGGTTATAGACGTCAGGCATTGAAGGATCGTTGAAATCAAGCGTGACATCGCGCGCCATGCCCAGTTTCTCCATCAGCCGCCAGCTGCCGAGATTGGCTTCGATCGTCAGAGCCACGATGCGCGGCGCGCTGTGGACGGCAAAACCCCAGTCCCGCACTGCGCGCATTGCCTCGTAGGCATAGCCACGCCGCCAGCGATCCTCGCGCACCACCCAGCCGATCTCGAAGTCCTGCGGGTTGGGCGCGAGCGGATGGGCGACATGGCGCAGCCCGCAGTGGCCGACGATTTCGCCGCTCTCGCGCTCCTCAATCAGCATGAAACCGAAGCCATGTGCCGCGAAGCTGGCGCGCGAGGCTTCGTGCTTGGCGGCGATCACCGCGCGCGGCTGCACCCCACCGAGAT
The DNA here is from genome assembly GCA_019750455.1 of Sphingomonadales bacterium. Taxonomy (GTDB): domain Bacteria; phylum Pseudomonadota; class Alphaproteobacteria; order Sphingomonadales; family Sphingomonadaceae; genus Erythrobacter. The sequence continues at coordinate 1,300 of JAIEOM010000031.1, forward strand.
ATTGCATCACCGCCGGCGTGTTGAGCAGTGTCATGTGCGGTTCCAGGTCGCCTTCGCCGATCTGGCGCAGGATCAGCCGATCCGTGGTCAGCACCGGTTCCGTCACGACGCCGCCCATGCCTCACGGGTGATCGAATGGACGATGATGCGCGGATTATCCGGATCGAAATCGGGGCTGTCGAAATCGAGATCCTCGCGCCGCTCCATCCCGAGCCGCAGCATCAGCCCCCAGCTCGATGTGTTGTTCTGCACGGTGAGCGCGATCACCTCGTCCGCGCCGAAGCGGTCGAAGGCCAGCGCGAGCGACGCCGCAGCCGCCTCTTTCGCATAGCCCTTGCCCCAGGCATCTTCGCGCAGGCGCCAGCCCACTTCCATCATCCCTTGCGGCCCGCCGGCCTGATTGGACCGCTTCAGGCCGCAGAAGCCGAGCAGCGCGCCATCCTCGCGCCGTTCGACAACCCAGAAGGTGTGGCCATGATCGGCCCGGTAACTCTCTACCCGCGCGCGGGCGGCGGTTCGCGCGGCTTCGTCTGCCACGCCGCCCAGCCAGCGCATCACGGCAGGGGTGTTGGTCAGTTCCCAGAAGATTGCCCAGTCTTCCTCGCGCCAGTCGCGCAAAGTGAGGCGGGGTGTGTCGTGGCGGAAGTCAGGCATCGGGAGCGTCCAGCGACCACACGGTGGTGGGGTTGTCCTGCGGCGGATAATCGGGATCGTCGTAGCCGAGTTCCGGGCGGAAGGTGAAGCCGAGGCGGTGCATCATCCGGGTCGAAGCGGCGTTGGATGTGCTTGTCTGCGAATAGATGCGGGACAAGCCCAACTCCCCGAATGCGTAGCCGAGCGCGCGCTTGGCCGTCTCGGTCGCATAGCCCCTGCCCCAATGGCCTTGCGCGAATGTCCAACCGATCTCGCGCTGGCCCTGCAAGGCAGGCGGCGCGGCGGGGGAGCGGACGTGGAACAGGCCGACGCGGCCCACGCGTGCGGCGCCGTCTCGCAGCCACACCGTCCAGCGGCGGTGCCCGCCATTATGGAAAGCGGCGATATCGGCGGCGAGACCTTCCTCCACCTCCGCTACCGTGCGCACCCCGGCAAGGTGGCGCATCACGGCCTCGGTGTTCATCTGCTCCAGCAGCCACGGCAGGTCCTCCGCCACCGGCGGGCGCAGGATCAGCCGCTCGGTCGCGAGCGTGCCTTCCTCAGCCATTCAGCAGGCGGGCGGCGTGGGCGGCGTGGTAGGTCAGCACGCCGCTCGCCCCGGCGCGCTTGAAGGCGAGCAGGGTTTCGAGCACCAGCGCATCGCGGTCTCCCGCGCCAGCAGCGGCGGCCGCCTCGATCATCGCGTATTCGCCGCTCACCTGATAGGCGAAGACCGGCACATCGAAGGACGCCTTTACCCGCGCGACGATATCGAGATAGGCGAGCCCCGGCTTGACCATCACGCTATCCGCACCCTCGGCGATATCCATCGCGACTTCGCGGATCGCCTCGTCGGTGTTGGCGGGGTCCATCTGGTAGGTCTTCTTGTCGCCCTTGAGCAGCCCGCCGCTCCCCACCGCATCGCGGAACGGGCCGTAGAAGGCGCTGGCATACTTGGCGGCATAGGACATGATCTGCACGTTCGGGTGCGCGTTCATCTCCAGCGCCATGCGGATCGCCTTGATGCGGCCGTCCATCATGTCGGACGGGGCGATGATATCCGCCCCCGCACTGGCCTGATTGACCGCCTGATCGACCAGCATCGCGACCGTATCGTCATTGACGACATAGCCCGCCGCATCGACCAGCCCGTCCTGCCCGTGCGAGGTATAGGGATCGAGCGCGACGTCGGTCAGCACGCCGATATCGTGGCCGCAGGCATCCTTGATGGCGCGGATCGCCTGGCACATCAGGTTGTCGGGATTATGCGCCTCGGCCCCGTCATCCGTGCGCAGCTCGCGCGGGGTGTTGGGGAACAGGGCGATGACCGGAATGCCCAGCGCCACCGCTTCCTTCGCCCGCGCGACGATGCCGTCCACCGACCAGCGCGAAACGCCCGGCAATGTTGCGATCGGTTCCTCCACACCCTTGCCCGAGGTCACGAACAGCGGCCAGATCAGGTCTGCCGGCGTGATCAGGGTCTCGCGGTGCAGCGCGCGGCTCCAGCCGTGGGCGCGGGTGCGGCGCAGGCGGGTGTTGGGATAGCTTGCAGTCATGGGCGAAGGCTTACGCTCAATCGCGGCTTGACGACAAGCGTTGGTTACAGCCGGCGGGCTGCGTCAACCTTCTCGATCTCGCGCACCGGCTCCCTGACCTCGCCGGGGGCGGGGGCGAGATCCTTGAGCGCGGCGCCAACCTCGATCTCCTTCAGCTTGATCAGCTGGCGGCGGAAATCGATCAGTTCGGTGCCCGAAAGCAGCGCGCGGCTGACGAACTGGACACTCGCCGGGTTCACCTGCCGCCCGCCGCGATACATCTCGTAATGGAGATGCGGGCCGGTGGAGAGGCCGGTCGATCCGACATAGCCGATCACCTGACCGCGCCGCACCTGCATGCCCGTGTTCACCGCCATCCGGCTCATGTGGCAATAGCGCGTGGAAAGCCCGCCGCCATGCTCCAGCCGCACGGCGATCCCGCAGCCGCCGGCGCGGCCCGCGGCGGTTACCCGCCCGTCGCTCACCGCCACGATCGGCGTGCCGTATGACGCCTTGAAGTCCATGCCGGCGTGCATCCGCATATAGCCGAGGATCGGGTGGCGGCGCATGCCGAAGTTCGATGTGACCGCTCCCGGCACCGGCGCCAGCAGCCCGCGGCGCTGTTCGCCCACGCCCGATGCCTCGTAGAACCGCCCTTCGCTCCCCCAGCGCATCAGCTGGGTGCGCGACTTCCCGGCGCGGTCGACCCCTGCATAGAGCAGCTGCCCCGCCTGCCGTTCGCCGGTGGCGGCGCGGCGATAGGCGAGGATGATGTCGAATTCGTCGGACGGGCGGACCTCGCGGTCCATGTCGATCTGCGCATCGAGCGCCTTCAGATATTCCTGCACCGCGCTCGCCGGAACGCCGGCGGCGCGCATCGAGCGGTAGAGGCTCGAGCCGACCATGCCGCGCACCCGCAGCGGTGTCTCGTCGACCCGGATGACGTTGCGTTGCAGCGCCAGCGGGCCCGAGGGGATCACCGGCGTGCCATCGGGATTGACCTCCCCCACCCCGGGACGGGTCAGCGCCAGTTCCAGATCGAAACGCGCGCGGAACGAGAGGCTGTCGAGCGGGCGCGGCTGGCCCGGCGCGGTGCGGCGGCCAAGCACGAGGTCCATCTGCGTGCCCGGCTGGATATCGCCCACCGCCACGGCCTGCCCGACCAGTGCGGCGGCGCGGTCGATATCCTCGCCCGCCACGCCTGCACGGCGCAGCATCGAGGCGAAGCTATCTCCCGGCGCGAGGGTCACGACCATCTGGATCTGCGGCCGCTCCGGCGCGCTTTTCAGGGGGACCACTGCCTGAGTCGGCCCCATCCGGCGGCCGCTATCGGCCCCCAGCGCGAGCGGCAGGATCATCTGGCTGCGCATCTCGCTGTCCACTTCCTCGCCCACCGGCATGGCCGGGCGCGCTTCGAGCGGGGTGAGATCCGGCCAGAACGCCAACGCCACCGCGCCCAGCCCGACCATCGTCCCCAACCCGCGCAGCCAGCGGCGGCTGCCGATATCCTCGGCAAGATCGGGGGCAAGATCGAGGCGGTCGAACCAGCGCGAGGCGTCAAGACGCCAGGCTTCGTAGCCTTGCCCGTAGGCCGCCAGCCGCGCGGCAATCCGGCGGCGCATCTGCTGGGCGAAGGTCGGGGGCGCAAGCTTGCGGGAATTGCGCAGATAGGGGAGCAGTTCGCGGGCGGTTTCCGGATCGACCGGTGCATTGACCGGCACGAGCGCACGGGCTTGCGACGGCACGGCGTCAGCCTCGTGCGTGCCCTCGTCCGCCCCGGCGTCGGTCAGTTTGCGCGCGTGATCCAACATCCCTGCCCCGAAGCGGTGCCCTTGCCCGGGCGAATGTGCCGCCACCCGTGGCGAAACCCCAAGGCACGGCCTTTGTCCCATATCTGTGCCAGAACAAAGTAAATCCGCTCTTAACCAGCGACCAGTCGCGCTACGCGTGCGATAAGGTGTTGTGCGTATATGCGTGCGGGCCTCTCCCATGGCCTTGCCCCCCCGCTGCAAGCCTGCGATGACCTTGCGGGTCGTGACCCAGCCCCCACCTTCCCGCCCCGCCGACGACAGCCGCGTGCGCGCCGTGCTCGGGCCGACCAACACCGGCAAGACGCATCTGGCGATCGAGCGGATGTGCGGCCATTCGAGCGGCATGATGGGCTTCCCGCTTCGGCTGCTGGCGCGCGAGGTTTATGACCGGGTGCGCGCGATCAAGGGCGACAAGCAGGTGGCGCTGATCACCGGCGAAGAACGGATCGAACCGCCCGACGCAAGCTATTTCCTCTGCACCGCCGAAGCCATGCCGCGCACGGCGAACCAGCACGCCTTTGTGGCGCTGGACGAGGCGCAACTGGGCGCGGACCCCGAACGCGGACATATCTTCACCGACCGGCTGCTGCATGCGCGCGGGCGGGAGGAAACGATGATCCTCGGCTCTGCGACGCTCGAACCGATGGTCAAGGCGCTGATCCCAAAGGCCGAGATCACCAGCCGCCCGCGCTTTTCCACCCTTAGCCACGCGGGCGTGTGCAAACTCTCGCGCCTGCCAAAGCGCAGCGCCGTGGTCGCCTTTTCTGTCGAGCAGGTCTACGCCATGGCTGAGGCCCTGCGGCGCTTCCGCGGCGGCGCGGCGGTGGTGATGGGCGCGCTCTCGCCCGAAACCCGCAACAAGCAGGTCGCGATGTTCCAGGCGGGCGAGGTCGATTACATCGTCGCCACCGACGCGATCGGTATGGGTCTCAACCTCGATCTCGATCATGTCGCCTTCGCCGCGCTTTCGAAGTTCGACGGGCGCAGGAAGCGCCGCCTGACCCCTTCGGAAATGGCGCAGATTGCCGGGCGTGCGGGGCGGCACCAGCGCGATGGCACCTTCGGCACGCTTTCGGGGACGGGCAAGGGGGACGGCGAGCCGCTCCAGTTCACCGACGAGGAAGTCTACGCAATCGAGGAGCACAAGTTCGCGCCCCTCACCCACCTGTTCTGGCGCGATGCCGATCCGCGCTTCGACCGGCTCGAAACGCTGATCGCCGATCTGGAGGCGCGGCCCGACAATGCGGTGCTCAAGGCCGCGCCCGAGGCGATCGATCTTGCCGTGCTGAAGCGCCTTGCTGCCGATCCCATCACGGACAGCGTGCGCGGCGCAGGCAGCGTGCGGCGCTTCTGGGAGGCGTGTTCGCTCCCCGATTTCCGCTCTCTGGGGGTGGAACAGCACGCGCGCTTCATCGCCCGGCTGTGGGACGACTTGCGCGGCGGTTATCTCGGCGCGGATTTCGTCGCCGCGCGCATCGCCGAGCTTGACCGGATGCAGGGCGACATCGACACGCTCCAGGGCCGGATTGCGGCGATTCGCAGCTGGGCCTACATCTGCCAGCGCCCCGATTGGGTGCTGGCGCGCGACGAAATGGCCGCGCGGGCACGCGCGGTCGAGGCGAAGCTCTCGGATGCGCTGCACGCGCGGCTGACCGAGCGTTTCGTGAACCGAAGGACGACACTCTTGATGAAATCGCTGGGTCAGGATGCAAGCGCGCTGCCCGTTACGCTCGAACCCGATGGCCATCTGACGGTGGAGGGCGAGAGCATCGGCCGGCTGGAGGGGTTCCGCTTCCATGTCGATCCCTCGGCGGGTGTTGCGGACCGCCGGATGCTGCTGGCGGCAGGGGAGAAGGCCCTGCCCGCACTGCTCGCCGAACGCGCCGAATGGCTGCTGTCGCAGGGCGCGAACGAGCTGGAAATCAGCGGCGGCGCGATCCGCTGGCAGGGCCGTGCCCTTGCTGACATCACCTTCCCCGGCCACCCCGGCTCGGGCAATTTCGGCACGCCCCGGCTTGCCATGACCCGCGATGTCGCGCTGCTGCCCGATGCGGCGAAGGCGAAGCTTGAGGCGGGGCTGGCCGCGTGGCTCGACGAGCAGCTCGAACCGCTCGAGCCGCTGCGCAAGCTCGCCGAAGCCGCGCGCGATCCGAACGCGGGGTCGCAGGCGCGCGCGCTGGTCATCACCCTGATCGAAGCGCGCGGCGTGATCAGCCGCGAGGAAGCGGGGCTGGAAAACCTGCCCAAGGAAATGCGCCCGTATCTGCGCAAGCTGGGCGTGACCTTCGGCGCGCTCGACATCTTCGATGCCCCGCTGCTGAAGCCCGCCCCGCGCCGCTTGTTGCACGCGCTCGGGCTGGACAAGCGCGCGGTGCAGGAGGCGATGCTGCCGGTGCTGGCCGAGGGGAGCTGGACCAAGGGCCGTCTGCCCGCCGGGTATCGCTATGCCGGGAGCCAGGCGATCCGCGTCGATCTCGCCGAAAAGATCTTCCGCGCCGCCTTCGAAGCGCGCAGCGTCGTCACCACCGCACACCCGAAGGAGCGCAACCGCTCGTTCCGGGTCGATCTGTCGCTCGCCGTCTCGGTGGGTCTGGAAGCCGACAACGCCCGCCGCCTGCTTGGCAGTGCGGGCTTCCGGGTCGAGCGCGCACGGCCTCTGCCGGAAGGTGCGCAAGGTGCCCCCGCACCAGACCGCTGGTACTGGCGGCCGCGCCGTCCGGGGGAGAAGGACGAGAAGCGCGGCGCCAAACCGGGCCACGACCGCCGCCCCGATCGCAAGGATGGCCGGAAAGGCCAGCGCCCCGATCAGGATCAGAAATCCGGCGCCCCGCGCGGCAAGGGTCCGCAGGGTGGCTCCAGACCCCCGCGTGAGGGCGGCAAACGCGGCCTTGACCCCCGCCAGACCCCTTCCAGACCCCCGGTCGACACCGGTCCGGCGCGTGCTGGCGGCGCGTTCGACAAACTGGCGGACCTGCTCAAGGGATGAATGGCGCGCAGTCGATCAGGATCGACCGGCTGCTCGTCTACCTGCGCTTCGCCCGCACCCGCTCCGCCGCCGACGCGCTGATTGCGGGGCATGCCGTGCGCTGCAACCGCCAGCACGTGCTGCGCGGCGCGCATGGCGTGCGGGTTGGCGATGTGCTGACCCTCGCCCTTGGCGGAACAGTCAGGGTGATCCAGATCCTCGCCCTGCCCGACCGGCGCGGCTCGCCCGCCGCCGCGCTTTCGCATTATCGGGAGGTTGACGTTTTTAGTGAGATTGACGGGGCCGGGCTTGACCCTAAAGGGCAAAACACCATAGGCGCTTGGGCGCCTGTGCCGGGCATTGCGTCCGGCGATCCCGAAGACTTCTCGTGAAAGAGCCGCAATGACTTACGTCGTCACCGAAGACTGCATCAAGTGCAAGTACACCGACTGCGTGGAAGTGTGTCCGGTCGACTGTTTCTACGAAGGCGAGAACATGCTGGTGATCAATCCCAGCGAGTGCATCGATTGCGGCGTGTGCGAACCGGAATGCCCGGCCGAAGCGATTCTTCCCGATACGGAAGACGGCCTCGAAAAGTGGCTCGAACTCAACACCAAGTTTTCGGCTGTGTGGCCCAACATCACCAGCCAGAAGGCCCCGCCCGAGGATGCCGATGCGCACAAGGGCGAAAAGGACAAGTTCGAGAAGTACTTCAGTGACGCCCCGGGCGACGGCGACTGATCCCTTGCGCGCTGCGGCGCGGATCAGGCCTGCCTGTGACCTATCGGAAACGCCGACTCGCAATTTTGTTGCAGGCGTGCTATATAATAGGTCGACCGCGCCGGGCCCCTAGCCCGCGCAGGCGTTGAAACCAGGAAGGCCCGACACCAGCAACCCCCCAACCGGATGATCCGCACCCGGCGTCTGGCCCCGTGAGGGGTTGGGTCGCGCCGCCGGGCAAGGCGTCCCTCTCCCCTGTTGCCGGGTCGGCCGATTGAAAGGAACGTGCATGGCGAGCACCGCGAACGCATTCACCGTCGGCGATTATGTTGTTTACCCGAAGCACGGCGTTGGCCGGGTGGTCGAGCTCCAGAGCGAGGAAATCGCCGGAATGCAGCTCGAACTCTATGTCCTGCGTTTCGAGAAGGAGCGCATGACGCTCCGCGTGCCGGTCAACAAGGTCGAAGCCATCGGGATGCGCAAGCTTTCGTCGGACAAGACGCTCAAGCAGGCGATGGAAACCCTCAAAGGCAAGCCCAAGGTTAAGCGCACCATGTGGTCGCGCCGCGCCCAGGAATATGAAGCGAAGATCAACTCGGGCGACCTCGTGTCGATCGCCGAAGTGACCCGCGATCTGTTCCGCCCCGAAGACCAGCCCGAGCAGTCCTATTCGGAACGCCAGATCTTCGAAGCGGCCTCGAGCCGCCTCGCCCGCGAACTCGCGGCGATGGAAGAAACCGACGAGCCGACCGCACTGGGCAAGATCCTCGACGTGCTGCGCGAACACGCTCCGCAGTACTACGAAAGCGCCGAGGAAGCGTAAGCCTTCTGCGCCACGAGCGAACAGCAAAGGGCCGTCCTTCGGGGCGGCCCTTTCCGTTTGTGCTGGACTGTCCGGGCAAGGTGTATTACACATGCAACACGCCATAAGGCTTTCGGGAGAGAGACAGTCATGACCCACCCCTTCCACCGGCACATCGCCCTGCCCGCGTTCGCCGTGCTAGCCGCCGCGCTCGGTGGCTGCGAGGGCGGGGATGTCGAGATCAACGGCCAGAAGGGCGTGCCGCTCTCCGAAATCGAAATCGCCGGACCGCCGCCTACCAATGTGTTCCTCGCCTCGGGCGACAACGTCATCGTCACCGAAGGCAACACCTTCGCGATCACGGTCGAGGGCAGCGACACCGATTCCCTGCGATTCGTGCGCGACAAGGAAGTGATCGGCATCACCCGCGTCGAAGGCTGGAACGGCAAGACCGATGCGACCATCCGGATCACCATGCCTGCCCCCAAGGAAATCATCATCGGCGGAAGCGGCACGGTGAAGGCACCCACACTCGCCAGCGAGGCCGACATCAATATCGGTGGCAGCGGAACTGTGGAATTCGACCGGTTCAACGGCCAGACGCTCGGCATCAACATCGGGGGGAGCGGCACGGTGCGCGGCGCGGGCACCGCCAAGGAGCTCGAAATCCTGATCGGCGGCGCGGGCGAGATCGAAATGCCGGGGCTGAAGGCCGATCAGGCCGAAGTCACCATCGGCGGAACCGGCGATGTCGCCTTCGCGTCGGACGGGACGGTCGAGGCCAATATCGGCGGTGCGGGAGACATCAAGGTGACGGGGAATGCCAAGTGCACCTTCAACGCTTTCGGCTCCGGAACATTGACCTGTACCCCCGCTGGCACCGGCACCACTGCCGCTCCGGCTCTGCCCCCCGCAAAGCCCGCGGGCTGATGTTCATCGGGCGCTAACCGGTGCAGGGCGATAAGGGGGCCATGTCCGTGTCGCGCCTTCTCCTGCTCGCCTGTGCCAGCATCGCCTTGCAGGGCTGTGTCGCCAAAGCGGTGGTCAGCGCGGTAACGCTGCCGGTCAAGGTCGCGAGCCGCGGCGTCGATCTCGCCACCACCAGCCAGTCGGAAGCGGACGAGAAGCGGGGCCGCGAAATTCGCAAGCGCGAGGAGCGTCTCGGCGAACTCGAGCGGGATTACGACAAGCAGATGGACCGCTGCGCCGATGGCAACGACGAAGCGTGCGAGAAAGCGCAGGCCATCAGGGCAGAGATGAAAGCGATCATGCCCGGCATCCCGATCGAGCCTGAACGTTAAGCCGCAGCCCGCCGCAACCGGTCATTGATCGCGCGGCCCACGCCCTCGTCAGGCACTGGGGCAACGGCAATACGCGGCTGCGGAGCGCGGGCAGCTTCGTGCAGAGCAGCATAGAGCCGCGCCGCCGCTTCCGTAAGATCGCCGCTGGCTGACAGCGTCACATCACCGGACACCGCACCGAAGCCGATCAGGAACTCGTCCTCCTGCGCAGCGAACGCATTCAGCCGCACCGGCTTGCCGGGAGCGTAGTGGCTCGCGAGCTGGCCGGGAGCCTCGATGGTCATGCCGCCGCCACGGATGCCCACCGCAATCGGTCCCGGGCGCAGCTCTTCCACGCTGCCGTCGGCGCGCACGGCAACGATGGTCGATTCCAGCCCTGCCCGCGTTGCGCCGCCATCCAGCAGCATGTCGATCCGCCCGTCGAGCGAGGCGAGGACATGGTCCGGCGTGGTCGGACTGATGAACCCGCTGCGGTTGGCCGAGGGCGCGGCGAGCGGGAAGTCCACCGCTTCCAGCAGGGCGCGCATGGCCGGATGGGCCGGGGCGCGCAGGGCAATGGTGGGCAGGCCCGCCGTCACCGCTTCGGCCAGCCCGGCCTCCGCACGGCGCGGCAACACCAGCGTCAGCGGACCGGGCCAATGGGCTGCGGCCAGCGCGCGGGCCTCGGAGGAGAATTCGGCATAACGCGCTGCCTGCTCAACCCCGCTGACATGCACGATCAGCGGGTTGAAATCCGGCCGCCCCTTCGCGGCATAAATCCGCGCCACCGCCTCGGCGCTGTCGGCGCGTGCGGCAAGGCCGTAGACTGTTTCGGTCGGCACCGCGACAAGCCCGCCCGAATCGAGGATTCGCGCCGCCTCGGCGATCCCCGCGGCGTCTGCCAGCCGCACTTCCGTAACGTTCTTGCCGCTCATGCCCGGGCGCTATATTCGTTTCGCCGCCCTGCCAAGAGCAGGCGCAATTTCCATTCTTGAGGACGCCCCCAGAAGTGACCCCCTTTACCCCGCCGACCGCCGACCAGCTCCTCGCCATCCGCGTCAACGCCGGGATCGACGAACTCGCCGCCAGCGAACGCTTTGCCCATGCCGAGCCTGATCTGGTCGAGGCCATCGTCGCAGGCGTCGGCCAGTTCGCGGCGGGCGAGTTTGCACACCTGAACCGCAAGGGCGATCTCGAAGGCGCCAAGCTTGAAAACGGCGTGGTGCGCCTGCCCGAGGGGTTCGAGGCCGCCTATCACGCCTATGTCGAGCAGGGCTGGAACGCGATTGCCTCCCCGCTGGCCCACGGCGGCCAGGGCCTGCCCTTCACGCTCGCCTGCAACGTGCTCGAAAACCTCGGCGCGGCGAACATGGCCTTCACCCTGCTCCCGATGCTGAGCGTCGGCGCGATCGAGGCGCTGGAGCATCACGGCTCGCCCGCCCAGCAGGCGATGTATCTGCCCAAGCTGGTGAGCGGCGAGTGGTCGGGGACGATGAACCTTACCGAACCCGCCGCCGGCAGCGATGTCGGCGCGCTGCGCAGCACCGCCGAACCCATCGAGAGCGGCGAGCACGCGGGCAAGTACAAGATCACCGGCCAGAAGATCTACATCACCTGGGGCGAGCATGATCTCGCAAAGAACATCATCCATCTGGTGCTGGCCCGCCTGCCGGGCGCTCCCGAAGGTTCGCGCGGGATCAGCCTGTTCGTGGTGCCCAAGTATCACGTGAACGCGGACGGCAGCCTCGGCCCGAAGAACGACCTCCGCTGCGTCTCCCTCGAACACAAGCTCGGAATCAACGCCTCACCGACCTGCGTGATGAGCTATGGCGACAACGGCGAATGCATCGGCGAGTTGGTCGGCCAGCCCAACAAGGGCCTCGCCGCGATGTTCACGATGATGAACAATGCGCGGATCAATGTCGGCAATCAGGGCGCACAGATTGCCGAGCGGGCAACCCAGCAAGCGCTCGCCTATGCGCGGGACCGCGTGCAGTCCGCCCGCGCGGGATCGCCCGACAAGACCCCGGTCGCGATCATCGAGCATCCCGACGTGCGCCGCATGATCCTGCGCATGAAGGCGCTGACCGAAGGCGTGCGCGCGCTGCTCTACTACTGCGCGGGGCAGGTCGATCGCGGTAATCTGGGAGACGAGGCGGCAAAGACCCGGGGCGAGATCATTGTCCCGCTGCTCAAGGCGTGGGGCACCGATGTCGGCGTCGAAGTTTCCGGCCTCGGCATCCAGATCCACGGCGGCATGGGCTTCGTCGAGGAAACAGGCGCCGCCCAGCACTGGCGGGATTCGCGCATTGCCCCGATCTATGAAGGCACCAACGGCATCCAGGCTGCCGACCTCGTCACCCGCAAGCTTGGGCTCGAAGGCGGAGCGGCGCTGGTCGCGCTGTTCGAAACCATCGCACGCGAGTCGGCGGAGGAATTCGCACTTTCGGCGCTGGCGCGGGACTGCGCCAATGTCGCGCTGTGGATGCGTGACGATGCGAGCCTCGACGACCGGTTGGCCGGCAGCGTGCCGTTCTGCACGATGGCCGCGGTGTGCGTGGCCGGGTGGCAGCTGATGAAGCAGGCCGCCGCGGTCAAGGCCGGCGCGGCGCCGGAACTCGCCGCGACCAAGCCGGTGACGGTGCGCTTCTTCCTCGACCGGATCGTGCCCGAAGCCGCCGGGCTGAAGGCGGGTGCGGTCGCGGGCGCGGACCTGCTCTACGCCCTGCCCGCCGAAGCACTGGTCGGCTGACGTGAGCGACGGGGGCGAGGGAGCGGCGCTGGCACGGATCGCCGCCGCGCTGGAACGGATCGCGCCCCCGCCGACTCCGCAGACCGATTGGCGCGCCGCCCCTGCCTATCTGTGGGAGGGGGAGCAGGCGCGGCCCGTACCGGTGCTTGATGCCCTACCGCTGGATGCGCTCCAGGGGATCGAGGCGCAGAAAGTTAGCTTGCGCAACTTGTGCAGCCGTCTGGCCAGCGGCGCGGCGGCGCATGATGCGCTGCTGTGGGGCGCGCGGGGCATGGGCAAATCGGCGCTGGTGCGGGCCTGCGTGGCCGATGTGCAGCGGGAATCGGACCATCTGGCTCTGGTCCAGCTCGCGCCCGGAACGCTCCCCACCTTCCCGGCACTGATCGCTGAACTGGCCGGGCAGGACCGCGCCTTCCTGTTGTTCATCGACGACCTCGGCTTCGGCGGGGATGGCCGTGCGGAGATGCTGGCGCTGCGCAGCCTGCTCGACGGCGGCATCGCCCCGCGCCCGCCGCATATTCGCCTCGTCGTCACCGCAAACCGCCGCGGCATCATCGAGCGCGAGGATATCTCCGCCGCGATCCACGAGCGGGACGAGCGGGACGATGCGCTCGCGCTGGCCGATCGCTTCGGACTGACGCTGGGCTTCCATCCGGCGGACAAGGGCACCTACCTCGCGATCCTCGCCGGATATGTCGCGCCGCTCGGCCTCGACTTCGATCCCGAGGAGGCGATGGCCTTCGCCATCCAGCGAGGCAACCGGTCGGGCCGCACCGCGCTGCAATTCGCCACGGAACTTGCCGGGCGGGCGGGGAAATCGCTCTAGTTGACCTTCTGGCCCGCCTGCTGACGCAGGTAATCCGCCTCGAAATCGGCGCGCGGGTCGGTCAACCGGCGCGGGGGGAGCGATTTGGCGGTCAGGGGGGCGATCGCCTTGGCCGGTGCGGCGCTCGGAGAGACAACGCGCCAGATGATCCCGGCGGTATCGTCCGACACCAGCAGCGATCCGTCCGCCGCCCATTCCACCCAGGTCGGGCGGCCATGGGTCTTCCCGTCGGCGGTGAGGAAGCCGGTCAGCACCGGCTTGGGCTTGCCGACCGGATTGCCGAGATCGTCGAAGTCCACGAACACCACGTCATAGCCTGAAGGCGGCTTGCGGTTCCACGAGCCGTGCCGCGCGATAAAGGCGCCGCCGGCAAAGCCCGGGCCCATCCGCTCGCCCTCCTTGGAGAAGACCAGCCCCAGCGCCGCCACGTGCGGGCCGAGCGCGTATTCGGGCTTGCGCACATATTCCATCAGGAAGCGCGGCATCGGCGCGTCCACACGGCGGTCGCGGTTGGTGCGGTAATAGACCCACGGCCACCCATATTGGGCGCCGACCGGAACGTTGGTGAGATAATCGGGCACCAGATCGCTGCCGAGCATATCGCGCTCGTTCACCGTGGTCCACAGCTCGCCCGTCCACGGGCTGAAATCGAGCCCGTTGGGATTGCGCAGCCCGGCGGCGAAGCGGCGCTGGCGCTTGGCGGCGAGATCATACTCCCAGATCATCGCGCGGCCTTCCTCAACCTTCATGCCGCTTTCGCCGATATTGCTGACCGATCCTACCGCGACATACAGACGCTCGCCATCGGGCGAGAGTTCGAGGTTGCGCATCCAGTGTCCGCCGCCCGGCGCGAGGTCCATCAGCTTGGTGGGCTCGCCCGTCACCTTGTCCGCGCCCAGCGCATAGGGGAAGGCGAGCACGGCATTGTGATTGGCGACGAACAGCGTCCCATCCTTCCACGCCATGCCCGACGGCGAATCGAGCCCTTCGAGGATCACCTGCTTCGTCTCGGCAGTGCCATTGCCGTCCTTGTCGCGCAGCAGCACGATCTGGTTGGGGCTCTCGCCCGTCGCTCCGGCCTTGCTGAGCAGGATGCCGGCAATCCAGCCCTTGATCGAATCCATGATCCCGCCCCCGTCGTTCTCCATCTTGGGCGCGCGGGTCAGGGCGACAAGGATGTCCCCATTGGGCAGGGCGAAGAGCGTGCGGGGATGCTCCAGCCCCTCGGCAAAGCGCCCGACTTCCAAGCCCTCGGCCGGGGTCGGTGCCTCGCCCGCCGCCCAGCCCACCGGCTCGGCAATCTGGACGGTGGGCACGGTCTGCGCCTCACCCTCTTTCAGCACGGGATCGGTGCCCGTCACTTCTTCCACCGACAGAGCGGCCGTATCGCCCCGGCTCAGGTACCACAGGGCACCGCCGGCGATCACGATAAGGACAAGGAGAGCGATTGCGATTTTGCGGGGAATGGCCATGTGGGGGAGATAAGGCGACGCCGCGCTGGCGGCAACCTGCAAGCGACGAAAGACCATATCCCCCATGTTCGACTTCAAGCCCGATGCCCCCCTCGCCCCGCAGGAGCTCTACCGCGAACTGCTCGCCGCTGCCGAGGCGCTGACCGCGGGTGAGCCCGATGCCGTCGCCAACATGGCCAATGTCGCGGCGCTGCTGTGGGAGTTCCTGCCCGATCTCAACTGGGCGGGCTTCTACCGCGTCGGCCCGGACAAGACCGGCGGTGCGGACGAACTGGTGCTGGGGCCGTTCGTGGGTCGCCCGGCCTGCATCCGCATTCCCTTCGGCAAGGGCGTGTGCGGCGCAGCGGCTGAAAGTCGCGCTACGCAACTTGTGGCGGACGTCCACGCCTTCCCCGGCCATATCGCCTGCGACGCTGCCAGCGCCAGCGAGCTGGTGGTACCGGTGCTTCGCGATGGCGCGGTGATTGCCGTGATCGATCTCGACAGCCCCTCCCCCGCCCGCTTTACCGCCGATGATGCGGCGGGGGTGGAGGCGCTCGCGGCGATGCTGGCAGACCGCATCTGATTCATCCCGAAACGGGACAGGGACAACACCCCCCTTGGGCGCGATGCCATTGCGATGGTAAGCTTTTGCTAACCATCAGCTGACCTGGCTGATTCAGGGGGAATTTGCCCATGCCCAAGCCGTTTTCGACCCTTCCGCTCGCCGCGCTCGCGCTGGCCAGCGTGTCCGCCGCCGCACAGGCGCAGAACTACAGCGATCTGCCGCCGCTCGCGCCCATGGCGCAGAACCAGCTGCGCGATCTGCCCGCCGACATGCGCAGCGCGCCTGTGCCGGTCAGCGCGCCGATGCAGATGGACGAGACGGTGACGACGGTGAACGGGGTGGAAACGATCACCCGCACCCGCCGGATCGAAGGCCCACGCCCCGCTCCGGCATCAGCCGATGGCTACAGCCGCCCGGTGGGTCTGCCCAATCCGGCCTATACGCAGGGCTACGTGCCCGCCTACGCCCCAGCGGTGTTCGAACGCGACCAATGGATCGAAGAGTGCCGCCGCCGCACCCGCGGGCAGGACCGCGACCGGACCGGTTTGATCATCGGCGGCCTGCTCGGCGCGATTGCCGGCGGCGTGGCCGGTTACGAGATCGCCGGCGTGGGTGACCGCGTGCTCGGCTCGGTGCTCGGCGTCGGCGGTGGTGGCCTGCTCGGCGGGTTGCTCGGCAGCCTGTTTGACGGCGACAAGAAGAAGAACCTCTATGATTGCGAGGCCGCGCTCGATAGCTACCTGTCGGCCTATGGTGCTCCGGGCGGACGCATCGCGAGCCGGACGATTGCCTATCCGGCCTATGATTATGGCTATGGCTATCCGCAGGCCTATTCCTACGGCTACAGCTATGCCCCGCCGCCGCAGATGGTGATGGTGCCGGTGCGCACCGAAGTGCAGCAGCAGGTCGTGGTGCGCGAGACCGTGCGTGAGGAGACCTACACGGTCCCCGGGAAGGCGCGGATCATCGAACCGGCCCCGCGCCCTTCGGCAAAGATGATCCGCCAGCCCTGAGTTTTCGTCCCTCAAGGGACAAAGGAAAAGCCCCGCAAGTTCAGGCGAGCTTGCGGGGCTTTTTCGTGGCTTGCTGCAACGTGCCGCGTATCAGAACTCGCCGCCAGTAAGCCGTTGGCAGACCAGATCGAGCTGGTCGAGCGTGGTATAACGGATCGTGATCACGCCCTTGCGCGGATCGCTTTCAGGCTTGATCCGCACGTTCAGCCCGAGGAACTCCTCGAGATGTTGCTGTACGGCAAGAATATCCGCATTTTCAGCCGTTTGATAAGCTGGCTGCGCAGGCTCGGGCCGCGGGCGAGGCTTCTTGGTAAGCGTCTCGATATCGCGAACCGAAAGCCCCTCGGCGACGGCGATTTCCGCCAGCTCGCGCGCATCGTCCCGCCCGATCAGCGCACGGGCATGACCGATCGACAGCTTGCCCTGATCGATCAGGTCGAGCACCGGATCAGGCAACGTCACCAGCCGCATCATGTTCGCGACATGGCTGCGCGACTTTTCGACCATCTTGGCGATGTCGACCTGGATCATCCCCTCGTCTTCCGAGAGGCGGTGATAGGCGCGAGCCTCCTCGACCGGGCTCAGATCTTCGCGCTGGAGGTTCTCGATCAGCGCAAGCGCCATCACCTCGCGATCGGAAAGGTTGCGCACCAGCGCTGGGATTTCATGCAGACGCGCCTTCTGCGCCGCGCGCCAGCGGCGCTCACCCGCGACCAGCTGGTAGCCGTCGCCATTGGGATGCGGACGGACGATGATGGGCTGGATTACCCCACGACTCGCGATCGAAGCGGCGAGTTCGTCCAGTGCCGCCTCATCGAAATACTTGCGCGGGTTGCCGGGCAGCGGCTTGATACTCGCGATCGCCACCATCCTCAGCGGCGAGCCGCCACCGGTTGGAGCCTCGGCGCTGGCGATCTCCTCGCGACGCACCAGCGGCTCCTCGCGGCGGGTCTCGCCCAGCAAGGCACCAAGCCCGCGCCCAAGCCGCCGCGGCTTATCGTCAGCGCGTGAATTATTATTCAATTCAGCGGGTTGTGCGGCGTTATCACTCATGCGGCCTGTCTCTCTGCGGGAAATCGTCCAATCAGCTCGCGCGCCAGCGACATGTAGGCGCGGCTGCCGGTGCAGTGCTGGTCATAGATCAGCGCGGGAAGCCCGTGGCTCGGCGCTTCGGAAAGACGCACGTTGCGCGGGATCACCGTTTCAAACACCAGCTTGCCAAGGCAATCGCGCACATCGTCCGAAACCTGGTCTGTCAGCCGATTGCGCCGGTCATACATGGTCAGCGCAACGCCGATGATCCCGAGTTCGGGATTGAACCGCTGTTGCACCTGGTCGACCGTCTGAAGCAACTGGCTGAGCCCCTCCAGCGCGAAGAACTCGCATTGCAGCGGCACCAGCAGCGTATCGGCTGCGCACAGTGCATTCAGCGTCAGCAGGCCGAGCGAGGGTGGGCAATCGATGAAGCAGATGTCGTGGCCGATATGCCCCGCCAGCGCCTTGTCGAGCCGGTGCGTGCGGCCTTCGACCGCCACCAGCTCCACCTCCGCACCCGACAGATCGACCGTCGCCGGGATCAGATCGAGCTTCGGAATGGTCGAGCGCACAATCGCGGATTCGAGCGGAACCTCGTCCACCAGCAGATCATAGCTCGACACCTCCCGCGCCGAGGCATGCACACCGAGGCCGGTCGAGGCATTGCCCTGGGGATCGAGGTCGATGAGCAGCGTGCGCCAGCCGGTTGCAGCCATCGCCGTGGCGATGTTGATCGCGGTGGTGGTCTTCCCCACTCCGCCCTTCTGGTTGGCAATCGCGATGGTCAGCATGGCGTTGTTTCCGTCCTTCCCGGGCGCGGATTTTCATAAATCTGCGCCGCTCGCGTGTCAGGCCTTCACGATGATCCCCGCCTCGGGATCGGTCAAGGAATGTTTCACGTGAAACATTGCCCGAATCGAAGGCTTCAAGCTCTCCAACTCCTGCGCCGCAGAGCGCCCCTTGGGCAACACATAGGCGGTGCGCCTTGTGGAGAAGGGTGCGGATAGTTCGAGAAGTTTGGAGAGAGGCGCGAATGCACGTGCCGAAATGGCGCGTGCTTCGAAGGGTGCGACCCGCTCCAACCGCTGCCCTTCGACCCGGCATTTTTTCAAATCAAGCGCGGCGATGGCGCGATTCAGAAACTCCACCCGCCGCGCACGGGATTCGACCAGCACCACCGGCATATTCGGGCAAAGCGCGGCGATCACCAGCCCGGGGAACCCGGGGCCACTGCCAAGGTCAAGCCATGGCCCATGCGCATTCGGCCCCAATGTTTCACGTGAAACATTTTCGAGCAGCTGCGCAGAGTCGGCAATATGCCGCTGCCAGAGATACGGCTCGGTCGCCTTGGCGATCAGGTTCTGCTGCTGGTTCTCCTCCAGCACCAGCGCGGCAAACTGCTTAAGCCGCGCCATCCCAGCATCGTCGGTCAACCCGGCGACATAGGCACGGGCTTCGTCTTCGGTGGCGATCATGCCGCGACCCTGCGCCTTGCATGAACCAGCAAAGCAGAAAGCGCCGCCGGCGTGACTCCGGGGACCCGCCCCGCGGCCGCCAACGTGCCGGGCGCAGCCTTGGTCAGCCGCTCGACCATCTCGCTCGAGAGCCCCGGAACCTCGCCATAAGGGAAGTCCGCTGCCAAAGGTAGCGCCTCGCTCGCGCGGAGATCGCGCAGCTCGGCGTCCTGCCGCGCCAGATAGGGCGCATAGGCTGCATCCTCCGCCATCTCCTCGGCAAGCACCGGATCCAGCTCGGTAAGATCGCCCAGCCACGGCGCGAGCGCCGCGGGCGTGACACGGTCGTAGCGCAGCCATTCGGCAAGCGACTTCTCGCCATGGTCCCGGCGAACCGGCAAGCCGCGATCGGCCAACTCGCGCGCGTGGACCTTCTCCGAATGTTTCACGTGAAACATTGTTCGCACATCCTCACGCCGCTCCCACCACGCACGGCGCGCCGCCCCGATGCACCCCGCCTCGATGCCGAGACCCGTCAGCCGCGTCGCCGCATTGTTGGCACGCAGGCGCAGGCGGTACTCGGCGCGCGCGGTGAGCATACGATAGGGCTCGGAAACACCCTGCAAGGTCAGATCATCGACCATCACGGCAATGTAGCTGTTCGCACGATCCAGCCGGGGTGCCTGCCTGCCGAGCGCCGCCGCGGCCGCCTCAAGCCCGGCAACCAGACCCTGCGCCGCCGCCTCTTCGTAACCGGTCGTTCCGTTGATCTGCCCGGCACAGTAGAGCCCGGGGATGGCCCGAACCTGCAAGTCGGGCGTCAATGCGCGGGGATCAATATGGTCGTACTCCACCGCATAGCCCGGCTGCACGATCACCGTACGCCCGCAGCCCGGCATGGTCCGCACCACTTCTTCCTGCACATCGACCGGCAGCGAGGTGCTGATACCGTTGGGGTAGACGAGATGCGTATCCAACCCCTCGGGCTCGAGGAACACCTGATGCCCCTCGCGATCACCGAAACGATGGATCTTGTCTTCGATCGACGGGCAGTAGCGCGGCCCTGCAGCGGCAATCGCGCCCGAGAACAGCGGAGAGCGATGAAGGTTCGCGCGGATCGCATCGTGGCCCGCCTGCATCGTACGGGTGATGCCGCAGAACACCTGCGGATTGATGCGGCGCTCGGTAAGCGGCGACATGGTCCAGGCCTCGCCATCGGAAGGCTGCTCTTCGAGCACCGCCCAGTCGATGGTGCGCCCGTCTAGGCGTGGCGGGGTGCCAGTCTTGAGGCGCGCCATTGGCAAGTCCGCCCCGCGCAGCTGCTGGGCCAAGCGGTGCGCGGCGTTCTCGCCGATGCGTCCGCCTTCGAAGCGCTCCTCCCCGCGATACAGAATCCCGCCGAGGAACGTGCCGGTGCACAGGACCACGCGAAGCGCCTCGAAGATTGTGCCGTCTGCGAGTTGCAGACCGGCGACCGCCCCGCCCCTCAGCACCAGCGCCGCCGCCTCGCCTTGCACCAGCGTGAGGCCTTTCTGCATGCGCACAGCCTGCTGCACCGCTGCCTTGAACCGAACCCGGTCAGCCTGCACCCGCGGGCCCCACACGGCGCTTCCCTTGGAGCGGTTGAGCATCCGGTAATGGATTGCCCCGGCGTCCGCCGCGCGTCCGAGCACACCATCGAGCGCGTCAACCTCGCGCACCAGATGACCTTTGCCCAGACCACCGATTGCCGGGTTGCAGCTCATTGCGCCGATAGCATTGAGGTCAAAGCTCACCAGCGCCGTGCGCGCACCCATGCGCGCCGCCGCGCAGGCAGC
Source organism: Sphingomonadales bacterium (assembly GCA_019750455.1). GTDB lineage: Bacteria > Pseudomonadota > Alphaproteobacteria > Sphingomonadales > Sphingomonadaceae > Erythrobacter. Next base: position 21,962 of record JAIEOM010000031.1, read on the forward strand.
CTCCACCCCGGCGTGACCGCCGCCGATGACAAGAACGTCGAAGGAATGCATCGCGCGCAGATAGGGCGCGGGGCGCGAATCGTCAAAGACGATTCGTCGGCTAACCGCATCGACCAAAATGTTTCACGTGAAACATTGAGAGCGGAATGGCCGCGAATGTTTCACGTGAAACATTGGTGTGCAGTGGGGAGCTACTTCCCGATGCAAAACCGCCCGAACAGCGTATCGAGCATGTCCTCGGTCGTCGCCCGCCCTATCAGCTGGTCGAAAGCCACGCGCGCGCGGCGCAGCTCCTCGGCAACAAGCAGGGGATCGGAAAGACACTGCGCCGATACCAGCGCTTCTGCGGCGTCGGAGAGGCGCGCATGCTGCCGGGCATTGAGCGCCGCCTCGCCCGGCTTGGGCAGCGCACCACGCGCCGCCTCGACCAGAGCATCCTTCAGCGCGGACACCCCGTCCCCTGTCGTCGCAGACAGTGTGAAGTTCGCGCGGGACTTCGGTGCAAAATCCGTCCGGTCCGACTGCGCCGCCACCTCCCAAGCACCTTGCGGCCCCTCGCCCTCCGCCCCGAGCCACAGGACAGCATCAGCCCGCGCCAGAGCATCACGCGCGCGGTCGATGCCGATGGCCTCGATCGGATCGGCGCCTTCCACTTCCCGGAGGCCTGCTGTGTCGACAAAGGTGAACGGCACCCCCGCGATAGCCACGGAGCGTTCAATTACATCCCGCGTGGTGCCAGCGATGGGCGAGGTGATCGCCGCCTCGCTTTCGACCAGCGCGTTGAACAAGGTGGACTTGCCAGCATTGGGCGGCCCGGCCAGCACCACCCGGAACCCCTCCCCCAACCGCTCCGAACGCGGACGGCCGAGCCACCCAGTCAATTCCTCCGCCAGCGCGGCGATGTTCCACGTGAAACTTTCGGGCAGCTCCGCCGAGTCTTCCTCATCGGAGAAGTCCAGCACACCCTCGACCTCGGCTGACAGCCCCAACACCCGATCGCGCCACAGATCGACCTGCCGCGACAACACTCCGCCCGCATTGGCCAACGCGGCGGCGCGCTGCAATTCGGTCTCGGCAGAGAGCAGATCGGCGAGGCCTTCCGCCTCGGCCAGATCGATGCGTCCATTGGCGAAGGCACGCCGGGTGAATTCTCCCGGCTCGGCGCGACGCACTCCGGGCAACGAAACGAGCGCCCGCTCGACCGCTACAATCACAGCGCGGCCGCCGTGGCAGTGGAACTCGGCGAGATCCTCGCCCGTCGCAGTAGCCGGTCCCGGAAACCAGAGTACAAGCGCCTCGTCGAGCAGTGAACCCTCCGCATCCCGCAACCGCGCGAGCGAGGCCCGACGCGGTTCGGGTACGCGCCCGGCAAGCGCCTCAAGGGCCGCCTGCGCCGCCGGGCCGGACACGCGGATTACCCCCACGCCCGCCGGCGGCGCGCCGCTGGAGAGCGCGAAGATCGTCGGCCTGTCGATCACCGGTTCAGTCGGATTTCTTCGAGCCCGAAGAACCTGCCGCCGCCTTCATGCCGCTCTCCACGAAATTCTGGAACAGCTTCAGCCCGACCTGCCCCATCGGCGCGAGCGCGCTGGCATATTGCTGCAGCTGGTCAGGGTTGGAGACGCCCTGCATCGCCTTGGTCAAGTTCTCGACATAGACATTGTTGGCGCTGCTCACATCGGGCAGGCCCATGAAGCTGCGGGCCTCCTCGGGCGTGCAGTCAATTTCGATGGTGATCTTCATGGGCTTGGCGCTCCTCTCCCTGTGTCCCTCTCATTTGGGCTTGGCACGCTTGCAAGGCAAGAGATAGACCGGAGCAAACACCCCCTTCAGGAGAGAACCCCATGAGCCTCAATGCCACGATCTCCACGCTGGAAGGCGATGCCAGCTTCGGCGCCTATGTCGCTCACCCCGAAGGCACACCGCGGGCGGCGATCATCGTCATTCAGGAAATCTTCGGCGTGAACCCCGGCATCCGCCAGAAGTGCGACAAGCTGGCAGCCGAGGGCTACCTCGCCGTCGCGCCCGATCTGTTCTGGCGGATCGAGCCGGGCATCGAGCTTGACCCCGATGTCGAACCCGAATTCCAGCGTGCTCTCGGGCTGTTCGGCGAGTTCGATCAGGACGCAGGGATCCGCGATATCGAGGCGACCATCCACCACATCCGCCGCACTCTCGGCGTCGCGAAGGTCGGCTGCGTCGGCTACTGTCTCGGCGGGCGGCTCGCATACATGACGGCCGCCCGCACCGATATCGATGCATCGGTCGGCTATTACGGCGTCGGCATCGATGGCCTTCTGGGTGAGAAGCACGCGATTGCCCACCCGCTGATGCTGCACATCCCGACCGAGGACGGCTTTGTTTCACGTGAAACACAGGCGGCGATGCACGAGGGTCTGGACGATCACCCGAAGGTCACCCTGCACGATTACAAAAGTCTCGATCACGGCTTCGCCACGGAGCACGGCAAGCGCCGCAATGAGGAAGCCGCGAACCTCGCCGACGGGCGGACCGCTGCATTTTTCGCAGAGCATCTGGGGTGAAGCGCCCCGCCCTCCTCGCGCTGGCGCTGCTCGCCGCTCCCGCCGCCGCGCAGGTGGGCCCGCAAATCTTTTTGAACGACGGAGAGAGTGTCGAGACCGAGCTGCGGGCCGACCTCAATGGCGACGGCAACCCTGATCTTGCGTATGTCGCCGCGGCCGGGGACGAGCGCGAGCTGCGCGTGGTGATAAGCTACGTCGACGAATTCAATTTCGGCGAATTGCCCGTCCAAGTGCTTGCGCTGGATCCCTACCCGGTAGGGGACGCAGTGCTTTCTGCCAAAGGCAATCGGCGGGGCACGGTCTTGATCTTCGAGGACCTCACCGGCGGCACCACCGCGGTCGCCTCAACCCATCGCTTTCGCTGGGACGACAAACTCGGCGCGATGCGCCTGATAGGCTTGGATGCCACGCTTTACAGCCGGACCTTTGCGCATGATGGCCGGGAGGCCAGCTGGAACCTGCTGACCGGCGATCTCGTCACCCGCACACTGAAGCTCAACACAGGGTCGGGCGATCAAGCTTATCAATCAGTCGGCGAAGAGAAAAAGAAGAAGCCGAGCAAGGCGCTGAGGCTGGAGGAATCGCCAAGCGGCGACGCGTTGCTCGGATGGCCTGCGGGTGGACCGGATCGATAGAGGAGAGGACACACATGACCGCAACACACGCCGGCCTTGCGAAATGGCACGCCTATATGGAGCACGGCAGCGATCCCGCGATGCTATCGGACCTGCTGGCCGATGACGCGGTGTTCCACTCGCCCGTGGTGCACACGCCGCAAGTGGGGAAAGCCATTGTCATGGCCTACCTCGTCGCCGCCAGCCATACCCTCGGCAATGACAGCTTCCACTATGTCCGCGAGCTGGTGGACGGGGACGAGATGATGCTCGAATTCGTGACCGAGATGGACGGGATCACGGTGAACGGGGTCGACATCATTCGCTTCAATGCGGAAGGAAAGATCATCGATTTCAAGGTAATGGTTCGACCGCTGAAGGCGATCAACAAGGTCTGGGAAATGATGGCGGCACAGCTGGCCGCCAGCAAAGCCTAGTTCAGCACCGCGAAATTGACGATCATCTTCCGCACCTCGGGATCCAGCCCTTGCGGCAGATCCCGCTCCAGCATGTCGCGTCGGCTTTCGATGCTCTCCGCGATCATCACGCGTTTCATCGCCCAGTCGGGGCAGGCACGCGCGGCAATGCCGCGCCGGTCTAGCACCGAGACACCGCTGTGCCGCGGGTCGGCCGTGATGGTTTCCATCAGCGCGGCAACCTCACCCTCCTCGCCCTCGAGCAGCTGCAGGAAGTTGCGGCCGTTGAACAGCAGCAACCCCGTGATACCCCGCGCCGGATTGTTGCGCGCGCTGGTAGCGAGAATGTCTTCCACCACCTCGCGCGGCAGGGTCGGCGCAGTGCTGATATAGAGATACTGGCTGAGCACGTCTTCCCGTCCGTCCGTCTGCGGCCCGACCCCTCGGCCCGTTGGTGCTTACTGATTCATTGTGGCGAAGAAATCTTCGTTGGTCTTGGAATCCTTCATCTTGTCGAGCAGGAATTCCATCGCGTCTACGGTGCCCATCTGCATCAGGATGCGGCGCAGCACCCACATCTTCGAAAGGTTGTCCTTGGCCACCAGCAACTCTTCCTTGCGGGTGCCGGACTTGCCGACATCGAGCGCGGGGAAGATCCGCTTGTCGGAAACCTTGCGATCGAGCACGATTTCCGAATTGCCGGTGCCCTTGAACTCTTCGAAGATCACTTCGTCCATGCGGCTGCCGGTGTCGATCAGCGCGGTGGCGATGATCGAGAGGCTGCCGCCCTCCTCGATGTTGCGCGCGGCGCCAAAGAACCGCTTGGGGCGCTGGAGAGCGTTGGCATCCACACCGCCGGTCAGCACCTTACCCGAGGAGGGCACCACGGTGTTGTATGCGCGACCGAGGCGGGTGATCGAGTCGAGCAGGATCACCACGTCATGCTTGTGCTCGACCAGGCGCTTGGCCTTTTCGATCACCATTTCAGCGACTTGCACGTGACGGTTGGCGGGTTCGTCAAAGGTCGAGGAGATCACCTCGCCCTTCACCGAACGCTGCATGTCGGTGACTTCCTCCGGGCGTTCATCGACCAGGAGGACGATCAGGAACACCTCGGGGTGGTTGTCGGTGATCGCCTTGGCGATGTTCTGCAGCAGCACGGTCTTACCCGTGCGCGGCGGCGCGACGATCAGCGCGCGCTGGCCCTTGCCCTGCGGCGCGATGATGTCGATCACCCGCGCGCTCTTGTCCTTCACGGTCGGATCGAGCGTGTCGAGCGTCAGCTTCTGGTCGGGGTAGAGCGGCGTGAGGTTGTCGAAATTGGTGCGCAGGCGGACCGCGTCGGGATCGTCGAAATTGACCTTGGCGAGGCTGGTCAGCGCAAAGTAGCGCTCGCCATCGCGGGGTGCGCGGATCTCACCTTCGACCGTGTCGCCGGTGCGCAGGCCCCAGCGGCGGACCTGGTTGGGCGAGACGTAGATGTCGTCCGGCCCGGCAAGGTAATTCGCCTCGGGCGAACGCAGGAAGCCGAAACCGTCCTGCAGCACCTCGATGGTGCCGATGCCCATGATCTTCTCTTCGTATTCCTCGTCCTCGGCGAGTTCGCGCAGGATCGAGAAGAGCAGATCCTGCCGACGCATGGTCGAAGCGCCTTCGACGCCCAGCTCTTCCGCCATCGCGACCAGTTCGGCCGGGGTCTTTCGCTTCAAGTCCTTGAGATGCATTGTATATTTCCGAAATTCTTAGAGTGGCCGGTTGGTCAGTGCCGCCGTTTGCAGGCGGTGCCCCTTATCGGCGGGGCTGGGCTTGGGGAAAGCAGACCGCATGGAGCGCCTCGGCGCTCCGGTACCGGATAGGTAATCAGGAAATAGGAGCGCGCGAGGGCTAGGTCAATCGGCGAATGTGCGCCTCAGAAAGGCTTCAGATAGACCAGCAGCACGATGAGGATCAGCAGGATGCCAGGCACCTCGCCAATCATCCGCAGCGTCTTTTCAGAGAGCGGACGCTCCCCACGTGCCATCTTCTTGGTCTGCCCGACCAGCCAGCCATGATAGCCGGTCATGGCTAGGACCAGTGTCAGCTTGGCGTGGAGCCAGCCCGAAGTGAACCAGCCCCCGCCATAGGCCATCGACAGCCCGAGCACCCAGACAATCAGCATCGAGGGCGTCAGAATGATCTTCCGCAGCTTCCCCATCCGCTCCGCCCACTTGGCCTCCCCCGGCGATCCCGGCGCGTGATCGAGCATGTAGATGCACTGGCGCGGCAGCATGAACAGCCCCGCCAGCCAGAATACCATGAAGATCACGTGCCCCGACTTGAGGAACAGGTAGATCGACAAGAGCAATTCCTGCATCGGTTCAGCCCCTCAGCGCGCTAAGCAATTCCTCGACATGCGAAATCGGCGTGAACTGCCCGATCCCGTGGCCGAGGTTGAACACATGGGGCCGATCCTCGAAGGCGGCGATGATGGTCTTCACCCGTGCCGCCAGTGCCGGGCCGCCTGCTTCGAGCAGCAGGGGATCGAAATTGCCCTGCACCGGCATGCCCTGCGGCAGGCTCTGGTGCGCCCAGACCGGATCGAGCGTCTCGTCGAGTCCGACTGCGTCCACGCCCGTCTCGCGGGCATAGGCCGGCAGCTTCGCTCCCGCGCCCTTGGGGAAGCCGATCACCGGAGTGTCCGGGTGCGTTTCCTTGAGCTTCGCGGTGATCGCGGCGTTGGGGGCAATCACCCACTTCTCGAACTGGTCTGGAGCAAGGCTGCCCGCCCAGCTATCGAACAGCTGCACCGCCTCGGCCCCTGCGTCGATCTGGCCGCGCAGGTAGGTCACCGACACATCGGTGATCGCGTCGATGATCGCCTGCATATGCTCGGGGTCGCGATAGGCGAGCAGCCGGGCCGGGCCCTGATCCTTGGAGCCTTCGCCCGCGATCATGTAGGTCGCGACCGTCCAGGGGCTCCCCGCAAAGCCGAGCATGGTCACCTCCGGCCCGATCATCGCACGGGTGCGGCGCACGGTTTCGTAAACTGGTTCGAACCGTTCGAAGGCGGGAGTGAAGCTGTCCAGCCCGACTTCAAGCAGGGTGGGCGAGAGGTGCGGACCTTCACCGGCGGCAAAGGTCAGTCCCTGCCCCATCGCATGCGGTACGATCAGGATATCGGAGAACAGGATTGCCCCGTCGAAACCGAAGCGCCGGATCGGCTGGACGGTAATCTCGGCCGCGGCCTCGCTGTCATAAACCAGTTCGAGAAAGCCGCCTTTCTCGGCCCGCAATTCACGATATTCCGGCAGATAACGTCCTGCCTGACGCATGAGCCACACGGGAGGCACAAGCTGGCGGACACCTTTGAGCGTATCGAGAAGCGGACCGGGCATAGGGTTCCTTAGAGCAAATCAATTCAATTTATAAAAGGAATGATGGAGTCTGTTGGCCCTGTGGAAAGCGGGAATTACCGGGCCTTGCCCGATTGCCCCCAGCCTGACCCCATGACTCATACCCCCACCGAATCCGCACGGATTGGACGTCAAGCCAGCTTTATCCTCGTTCTTCACAGCCTGTCGACAAATCTTGTCCCGTGTGGGCAAATACCCCGAGGAAAAGGCCGGAAACGGGCATGAAAAGTGCTCCCCAGCTTGTCCGGCAGTCCCTCCCGTGGTTTATGCGGCGATCTGTCCACAGGGCCCTTCCGGCATGAACCGACTCAATCTGCACCTTGTATCGGATTCGACTGGCGAGACGCTGGAAATGATCGCCAAGGCGGCGCTGGCGCAGTTCGATAACCCCAGCGTGAACCGTCATTTCTGGCCGATGGTGCGCTCGCTCCAGCATCTCGACCGGATCGTCCCAGATCTGGCCGCGCACCCCGGGCTGGTGTTCTACACACTCGTCAATCCCGATACCCGCAAGCGGTTGGAGGAACATTGCCGCCATCTCGGCCTGCCGGCGGTGCCGGTGCTCGATCAGGTGACCGCGGCGCTTGAAGCGCAGCTCGGTCAGGAAGCCCATGGCCGCCCGGGCCGCCAGCACATGATGGACGAGAGCTATTTCAAGCGCGTCGATGCCATCCAGTACACCATCGCCCATGATGACGGGATCGGGCACGAGGAATGGGAACAGGCCGATATCGTGCTGGTCGGCGTGTCGCGATCGTCCAAGACGCCGACCTCGATCTATCTCGCCAACCGTGGCTACAAAGTCGCGAATATCCCGCTGGTGGTGGAAAGCCCTCCGCCACAGACGCTCTACCGGTTGCGCCATCCGCTGGTGGTGGGCCTGACGACTTCGCCCGAACGGCTCATCCAGATCAGGCGCAACCGCCTGTTATCGCTCAATGAAGCGACCGAGACAGCTTACGTGGACAATGACCGCGTCAAGGCAGAGCTGCAATTCGCGCGGCGGATGTTCGGGGACAATGGCTGGCCGGTGATCGACGTGACCCGCCGGTCGATCGAGGAGACGGCGGCGGCGATCATCCGCCTCGCGCAGGAGCGTGACCGCAAGCCCGCCAACGAAGGCGGGGTGGGCAAGCCGATATGAGCAAACATCTGATTCTCGCCAGCAAATCCGCCTCACGCCGGGCGATGCTCGATGCCGCGGGCGTGGCCTATGACAGCATCCCAGCCGACATCGACGAGCGCGCGGTCGAGGCCGGGTTGCAAGGCGCCGCGCCGTCCGAGGTGGCCGAAGCGCTGGCGGTCGCCAAGGCGGCGGCGGTGGCGGCGCTTCACAGCCAAGCCCTTGTTCTCGGATCGGATTCCCTTGTGGTCTGTGACGGTCGCCGCTTCGACAAGCCACGTTCGCGCGAGGAGGCGGGTGAGCACCTGCGGTTCTTCTCGGGCAAGGTCATGGAGCTTCACTCCGCCGCGGCGCTGATCAGGGATGGCGGGTGCGAATGGAGCCACGCCAGCATCGCCCGCCTACACGTGCGCCCGCTCTCGGACCGATTTATCGAGCATTATCTTGACCTTGAATGGCCCGCCATCGGGCACACCGTAGGGGCGTTCCGCATCGAGGGGCCTGGAGTGCAGCTATTCTCGGCCATTGAGGGCGACCAGTTCACCGTGCTCGGCATGCCGCTGCTGCCCCTGCTGGAGGCCCTGCGCGAGGAAGGGGTTCTGCTGCCGTGAGACCCTATGCCGAGGTGATCGGTGATCCCATCGCTCATTCCAAGTCCCCGAAAATCCACAATTTCTGGCTCGCGAAGCTGGGGATCGACGCCGATTACCGCGCCTGTCATGTGACGCCGGACCAGCTCCCCGCCTATCTCGCCGCTCGGCGCGCTGACCCGCTGTGGCGCGGGTGCAATGTCACCATGCCGCACAAGCAGGCGATCATCCCGCTGCTCGACCGGATTGACCCGCCCGCCGGTGAAATCGGGGCCGTGAACACGGTGCGGAACGAGGCTGGAGGGGGTCTAAGCGGCACCAACACCGATGCAAGCGGGTTCCTGGAACCCCTCAAGCGCGACCTTGAACAGAGCCACTATTTCCGCATGGCCCGCATCATCGGCACCGGCGGCGCGGCGCGGGCGATCATCACCGCGCTGGCAAACCAGGGCTTCACGCTGGTTGTCGCGGGGCGAGACCCGGGCAAGGCGCAGGCATTGCTGGACGAACTGGCCCCCAAGGGCGAGCATCACGCCGCCCCCCTCACCCACTTTGCCGAGCCGACCGATTTCGCCTTCGACGATCGTGAGGGCTGCCTCGATCTGATCGTCAACGCAACATCGCTCGGGATGGAGGGGCAGCCCCCCCTCGCCTTCGACTGGAGTCATGCCCCGCCGCGCTCCGTCGCTTATGACATCGTCACCGTCCCGCTCGATACCCCGCTGCTCCAGACCGCCCGTGCTGCCGGGCACCGCACGATTGACGGGCTGTCGATGCTGATCGGGCAGGCGGCGGTCGCGTTCGAGCGGTTCTTCGGTGTAGCCCCGCCGCGCGAACATGATGCCGAACTCCGGACAATCCTGACCCAATGACCCGACCAAAGATCATCGGCCTGACCGGCAGCATCGGCATGGGCAAATCGACCGTCGCGGTGATGTTCGCCGAGGCCGGAATCCCGGTGTTCGACGCCGATGCCGAGGTGCGCGCCATGCAGGGGCCGGGGGGCGAACTGGTCTCTGCCATCGAAGAGGCATTCCCCGGATCGACCGGCCCGGAAGGCGTCGACCGTGACCGGCTGGGCCATCAGGTGTTCGCCGACAAGGCGGCGCTGGCCCGGCTTGAGGCCATCGTCCACCCCGCCGTCGCCGCCAAACGCGCCGCTTTCCTCGAAGCCAACCAAGACAAGCGTGCCGTAGTTTTCGACATTCCGCTGCTGTTCGAACGCGGCGGGCACGAATCGGTCGATACTGTCGTCGTCGTCTCCGCGCCCGAAGCTGTCCAGCGTGCCCGCGTGCTCGCCCGCCCGGGCATGACACCCCAGAAATTCGAGCACATCTTCGGCCTGCAACTGCATGATACCCACAAGCGCGAACGCGCCGATCATGTCATCGATACCAGCCTTTCGCTCGAGGAAACGCGCGAACAGGTAGAAGCGCTGATTGCCACGATCTGATCGAAACCAGCCCTTGCAAGTGCCCCGACTTGGGCAGATAGTGCATCAAATGCGTGAGGTCATCTTCGATACCGAAACCACCGGGCTCGATCCCAAGACGGGGGACCGCATGGTGGAAATCGGCTGCATCGAAATGGTCGGCCGGGTCGAAACGGGCCGCACCTTCCACGCCTATTTCAACCCCGATCGCGACATGCCGGTGGAAGCGGAACGCGTCCACGGCCTCAGCGCCGCTTTCCTTGCCACCAAGCCGCGTTTTGCGGAACTGGTTGACGAGCTGCTGGAATTCCTCGGGGATTCGAACCTCGTCGCGCACAATGCCGGGTTCGATTTCGGCTTCCTCAACAACGAGCTGGAACTGGTCGGCCGCACCCCGATCAGTATGGACCGGATGGTCGATACGGTCGCCATCGCGCGCAAGCGGCACCCCGGGGCGAAGCTCAGCCTTGATGCGCTATGCACCCGTTACGGGATCGATCGCAGCCACCGCGTCAAGCACGGCGCGCTGCTGGATGCCGAACTGCTGGCGCAGGTCTATGTCGAACTGACCGGCGGCCGCCAGATCGGCCTCGGCCTGGCAGATGCCCCGGCGGATACCCCCGCCATCACCGCTCTCACCCCCAATGCGCCCTGGCACCGTCCGTCCGCAGACAAGCCCCGGCGCGAACCCCGCCCCCATGTTGCCAGCCCGGAGGAGCTGGAACGCCACGCCGCGTTCATCGCGGAGATCAAGGGCGCGATCTGGGCCAGCTGAACACTCCGCTACAAGCCTGACGCGTCCCCGCTACATCTTTTGGGATCCTCATCAGCGACGGGAGGACTACGCTTCATGGATATTCGGATTTCAGGCCACCAGATGGACACCGGCAGCGCGCTTCAGGCGCACGCCTCGGACAGGCTCGGCGCCGTCGTCGACAAGTATTTCGACCGCGCCCTGTCCAGCCATGTGACCTTCGGCAAGGCCCCCGCGGGCGCCTTCAGCTGCGACATCGTCACCCACGTGATGCAGGGCCTGATCCTCAAGGCACAAGGCACCGCCCATGATGCCCATGTCGCCTTCGACAACGCCGTCGAGAAGATCGACAAGCAGCTGCGCCGCTACAAGCGTCGCCTGACCGACCGCCACGAGCAGGCCGATCATGCCCGCGGCGAGGAAGAGGCCGCCTACACCATCTTCGCTGTCGAGGAGGACGAGGAAGAGGAAGTCCTCGCCGATGCGCCGCTGGTGATCGCGGAAACCCGCGTCGATATCCCCACCGCCAGCGTCGCCGATGCGGTGATGATGCTCGACCTCAGGAACACCGGCGCGCTGTTCTTCAAAAATGCTGGCACCGGACGGCATAATATGGTCTACAGGCGCGCCGATGGCTCGATCGGTTGGGTTGAGCCAAGATAGGACCAAAGGTCGCCTTGCCGTAACGGCACAGGCTCCTTTTCAAAGGCCCAGGCGGCGGTAGCAGGAGGGGCACCGCCCCGGGCCGGCAATGTCCTTTCGGGCATGACCGGGCCGGATCTTCGCCAAGTTGGGGCGCACTGTTTCGGGATCAATCGTGCAATGGACGTCAACCTCGCTCTTTCTCCGCAGGCGATTGCTTTCGCCCGGCTTGATACCAAGCCCAAGGTGCTGGCACGCACGGCGCAGCTGCTGAGTTCGGCCTACGGGCTGGACGAGAGCGAAGTGCTGGAAAACCTCGAAGCGCGCGAGGCGCTGGGCAGCACCGGCTTCGGGCGCGGGGTGGCGATCCCGCATTGCCGGTCCAAGGACATCCGCCGCCCTTCGCTGGCGCTGATCCGGCTGGAAGCCCCGATCGATTTCGCTGCCGCCGATGCGCGGCCCGTGACGCTGGTGTGCGGGCTGGTCTCGCCGGAGAACGCCGGGGCGACCCACCTCCACGCGCTCGCCGCGATCGCGCGTCTGACGCGGGATGAAACGACGCTCCAGATGCTTGCCGATGCGCCCGATACCGAGGCGGTCTATGCCTTGCTGACCAACCAGTTCCTGCGCGACGCGGCCTGATCCCATTCCAGCACCATGCCTGCCAGTGACGAATTCCCCCATGCAAGCGGTGCCGAGCAGCATTACCGGGCCCTCGAACGGCTCTATGCCTCCGCGCCGGTCAACGCCAAGTTCGCCAGCGAATTGCACATCACCGGCGAGGGCCGCTCGCGGCTGACCTTCACGGTCAGCCCCGACGATTACCATGCGGCGGGCGCGGCGCATGGGACGATCTATTTCAAGATGCTCGACGATGCGGCGTTCTATGCCTGCAATTCATTGGTGACCGACCGCTTCCTGCTGACGACCAGCTTCAACCTGTTCTTCTCCAAGCCCTTGCGTGCCGGACAGGTCACCGCCGAGGGCCGCTGGGTGAGCGGGCGCCGCCGTGTGTTCGTCGCCGAGGCGCGGCTGGTCGATGAAGAAGGCGACGAGATCGGCCGCGGCACCGGCACCTTCATGAAGAGCCGCATCCCCCTCTCCAGCCTGCCCGGCTACGGGGCGGACGGACCTTCGGGACTCTAGCGATGGACGGCCGCCTTCCTGCGCACCTCGAAGCCGGAGCAATCATGCGCCTCGCCGAGACCGAGGGGGGATTCGCGACCGTGCTCGCGAAGGGTGAACGCGATGCGGGGACGATCCTGCTTGTAACCCTGTGTCACGGGAAGGGCGGTGTCCTGTACGAAAGGATGCCGCAGCTGGACGGATCGCGCAAATTTCTTGCGGCAAAGCGGGAAAATCCTGAAAAACCTGAGGAATTCTCGGAGTATCTGGAGCGACGTCGCGCACAGGACCGCGATATGTGGCTAATCGAGGTGGATATCGCGGATCCCGAACGGTTCGTCGCACAGCTCGACGAATTGCGTTGACGTAAACGGCAACTCGGCTAACGGCGCGCTCACTTCCTCGCGCAGGCTGGCAGGGCGGCAATTCGGCCGATCGTCCAGCACGCAGACGGGGAGCGGCCGGCAGGCTTCTTCGAACCCCCCACATCCGTAACGGTCTGGATCAGGTTCCCGCCTGCGCACGTGCGCGCTCACCGCCGAATTTGTAGAGTACATGAGTCGCAAGACTGCCACGATTGCTGCGATTGCGGGCCTCGCTTTCGCAACCACGATGTTCCCCGGCGGCCCCGATGCCGCTGCGCTGGCGCAAGCCGCCAGTGACCAGTTCTCCGCTCCCGCCCCGGTCGAAGCGCCCGAGCTGGTTCCCCAGACAATCGAATATGTCGCCGAGCCGGTGGTGCAGCCCCTGCCCGCCCCCGCCCCCGCGCCTGCGCCGACCCTGACCGAAGCCGGTTCGCTCCACGAACTGGTCGGTATGATCGACACCGCCGAGCCGATGAGCGAAGAGCTTCGCTGCCTTGCCGGCGCGGTCTATTTCGAGGCCCGCGGCGAAGAGCTGGCCGGCCAGCTCGCCGTCGCGCAGGTGATCGTCAACCGCACCGAAGACGGGCGTTTCCCGCGTTCCTATTGCGGCGTCGTTGCCCAGCCCGGGCAGTTCTCCTTCATGCGCGGCACCCGGATGCCGGCCGTGCGCGAAGGCACCGCCGCATGGACCCGCGCGATCGCGGTCGCCCGGATTGCCGACAAGGGCCTGTGGGAATCTCCCGCCGAGGACGCGGTGTTCTTCCACGCCCGCCACGTCAGCCCCGGCTGGAGCCGCACCAAGACCCGCCTCGCCCAGATCGACCGGCATATTTTTTATAGGTGATCCTCGCTCACACGCCCTGCGGGCGCGACGCTGCGGGCGGGCGTTCGCCCTTGCGGCCCTACGGGCCGATCGCCGCTTTATCGATAGGGTGACAAGACCCCCCTCAAGTAGCGCAGCGGTAGGGTGACAACGCCTCCGCCCGCAGCCGCTCGCGCGAAACGCGAAATGTGAAATGCGGCGAGGATCAGGCTGAAAGCCGCACCCAGACCGGCGTGTGATCGCTGGCCTTTTCGCGGCCGCGATAGGCCTTGTCGACACCGCAGGACTCAAGCCTGTCGGCGCATTCTGGCGAGAGCAGGATGTGGTCGATCCGGAACCCGTGATCGCGCTGCCAGGCGCCGGCCTGATAGTCCCAATATGTCCACACCCCGCCGCGCGGGTTGTGGGTGCGGATCGCGTCGGTCCAGCCATCGGCGAGGAAGCGCGCATAAGCGGCGCGGCTTTCCGGCTGCATCAGCGCGTCGTCCTGCATCGCCTTTACCGACCACACGTCATCATCATGCGGGATCACGTTGAAATCGCCCAGTACCACCGCAGGCACTTCCTCGGTCCAGATCGCCGCCATCCGCTCGCGCAGCTTCGCCATCCACGCCAGCTTGTAGGTGAACTTCGGCCCCGGATGCGGGTTGCCGTTGGGCAGGTACAGGCAGGCGACCCGCACGCCGCTTACATCCGCTTCCAGATAGCGCGCCTGCTCCTCGTCACCCTCGTTCGGGCCGGGGATGCCAAGCCCGCGCTGCACTTCGGTCAATGTATAGCCCGCGCGGGCATCGACGAGGATCGCGACCCCGTTGAAGCTCTTCTGACCGTGCCAAATTGCGCTGTATCCGATTGCCTCGAAATCGCCCGCCGGGAAGCCGTCGTCCTGCGTCTTGATCTCTTGCAGGCAGGCGACCGCGGGGCGGGTTTCTTCCAGCCATTCGATGAGGCGCGGCAGCCGCGCCTTGATGCCGTTGATGTTGAAGGTGGCGATTTTCATGCGCGCGCTTGTGCCGCAAACGACGCCGCTGGTCTAACCTAAATCCCGAAACTCGCCCCGCAGCCGCAGCCCGCGGCGGCCTGCGGGTTTTCGACCTTGAAGGCCGCCCCGCCGAGGGATTCGACGAAATCCACCGTGCTGCCCGCGATCAGATCGAGGCTGACCGGATCGACCACCAGCTTGACGCCATCGGTTTCCGACACCGAGTCGTCCGCATCGGGCGCATCGGCAAGGTCGAATTTGTACTGGAACCCCGAACAGCCCCCGCCCTCCACGGCCAGACGCAGGATCGCGGGGCGCGCCTGCTTGCTGGCGATGAAGGCAACCCGCTTGGCGGCGGAGGGGGTGAGGATCAGGGGCGCGGGGCTCATGCCCGTAATCTAGGGCCTCGTCGGGCAAGTCTCAAGCGGTCACACCGCCTGAATATAATGCCGCAGCGCCTCGGCCTCGTGCTGCACCTCGTCCATCTTGTGCTTCACGAGGTCGCCGATCGAGATGAAGGCGACCAGTTCGCCGTTGTCGACCACCGGGAAATGGCGGAACCGGCGGCGGGTCATCATGCCCAGCGCCTCGTCGATCGTGGTGCCGGGTTCGACGGTGACTGCGGGCGAGGTCATGATCTGTTCGACCGGCATGTCGAGGCATGCGCCGCCATGGTCGGCAAGGCGGTAGATCACGTCACGTTCGGAAACGATGCCGACCACGCGCCCCTCGCGCAGCACCGGCAGGGCCCCGATGCGCCGGGTGGCAAGGGTCTGCACCACTTGGGATACGGGTGTGGCAACGTCGCAGGCGATGATGTCGGCCGGGCTGCGTTGGGCGATGATGTGGGCAATGTTCATGACAAGCTCCCTCTCTCCACGGGAAGTGAAAGTGACATGATTCCCGTCAAAAGGCGAATCCGCCTGCCGCATGGCTGTGTGCGGGGGCTTGCGCCGCACGAACGCCCCCTTGCAGCCTTTGCGCGTTGCAATGCCGCCCGCCGCGGGCCATGTCGGGCCGCATGACCAGCAAGTCCCCGCTCGACGATCCCGTGAACGCCGCCCACGCCTGGGCGCGCTATCGCCAGATCATGAAATGGCTGCTCGCCGCGACCACGCTGACCGTGGCGCTGGCGATGGGGCTGCTGTTTGCCTATAACGGCATGATTTCGGTACACTTCTACATCGCCGTGGCGCTGGGAATCAGTCTGACGATGCTGCTTGGCGGAGGGCTGATGGGGCTGGTGTTCCTCAGCAACGGCACCGGGCACGACGAATCCGTCGACAACCAGCTGCCGGGCAAGGACGAATTCTGGAGCCCGAGCGAGGACTAGGCCGGTTTGAGGACGAAGTCTTCCACCGGCACACCGCCAATCAGGTGTTCCTGGATGATCCGTTCCAGCACGTCTGGCCCGCAGGAGTGATACCACACGCCGTCCGGCCACACGACCGCGACCGGCCCCGCGGCGCAAATCTGGAGGCAATCGGCCTTGGTGCGCTGCACCCCGCCGCCCGCCCCGCGCTTGCTGTCTTCGGTGCGCTCAGGGCCGACCAGCCCCAGCTCCTTGAGGCGCGATTTGAGGAAGCCCCACGCCTCCTCGCCATCCTTGCGCGAACAGCACTTCTGCTTGTCGGACACCGCACACAGCATGATGTGACGGGTGATCTGCGTGCCCTTGGCCGGATCGCCGAAATGCTTGCCGAGCGAATGCTGCGCGGATTCGAGTTCCTTGCGGCTCATTTGCTGCCGTCCTGCTTCAACCAGCGGTCTAGCCATGCGAACACCGTGTTGTGCCATTGCAGCGAGTTCTTCGCGCCCAGCACCCAGTGGTTTTCATCGGGGAAGACCAGCAATTGCGAGGGGATGCCGCGTTCCTGAAGCGCGGTGAAGCTCATCAGGCCCTGGGTATAGGGGACGCGGAAATCCTGCTGGCCGGTGATGACCAGCATCGGCGTTTTCCAGTTGCCGACGTGGTTGGCGGGGTTCCACTTCTCGTAAGTCTCGCGCGCTTCCTCATAGGAGCCGCCGAAATCCCAGCGCGGGAACCACAATTCCTCGGTCGAATAATACATCGAGCGCATGTCGAAGATGCCGTCGTGCTGGACGATGCACTTGAAGCGGTCGGGCCATTTCCCCGCGATCCAGTTGACCATGTAGCCGCCATAGCTTGCCCCCATGGCGCAGGCGCGGGTGCCGTCGATCTGGCTGTCGAGCGCTAGGGCCGCGTCGAGGCCCTTTTGCAGGTCTTCCAGCGGCCCGCCGCCCCAGTCCTTGTTGATCGCATCGGTGAAGGCCTGACCGTAGCCGGTGCTCCCGTGGAAATCGATCGAGATCACCGCATAGCCCTGGCTGGCGGTGACGCGCGGGTTCCAGCGGTTCGACCAGCTGTCGTTGAAGCTCCCCTGCGGGCCGCCGTGGATGTAGAGCAGCGCGGGGATTGGTCCGGTCTGGTCGGCAAGCCGCGTGATCTGGCCCCACACCGTGTCGCCATTGGCTCCGGTAAAGCTGAAGCGGCGGGTGACGATGTTCGCGAGTCCGCCCATGCGGGTGGTGGCGATATCGGTCAGCGGGCGGGCCTGCCCCATGCCGTCCGACAGGAACAGTTCCGCAGGCGCGCCCAGCGAATCGCGGGTAAACAGCGCGCCGCCCTTGGGCAGAGGCACCACGTTGGCGATATGCGCCTCGTTCCCCGCCATCAGGTTGAGTTCCGCCACCTTGCCGGTGGCGATGTCGATGCGGAAGGCGGGGGTATCGAGCACCTTCTGCGCAGTGGCGATCAGGCTTTTGCTGTCCGCCGCCCACGCGAGGCTGCCGAAGCTGAGGTCGGTATCGCGGGTGAGCGCGCGGCGCGCACCGGTCTTGTTGTCGAGCAGCATCACGACCTGCCTGTCGGCCTCGTAGGTCGGCCGCTCCATCGACAGCCACGCCAGCCAGCGCCCATCGGGCGAGGGCGTGGGCGCGGTGTCCATGGAGTCGTTGTCGGAGATGGTGAGCGGCATGTCCTCGCTGAAATCGGTGACGTAGATGTCGAGATCGGTCGATCCCGGCTCCTCCGCCCCCGCCAGCCTCGCGGTGAAATAGACGTATTTGCCGTCGGGCGAGAAGGCGATCTCCTCGGCCCCGCCGAAGGGCATCGTCGGCGTGTCGGCGGTGATCCCGGTGGCCGGGTCCTTGCCGTCCACCGGCTGGCCTTCGCCCGAGATGACGCCATTGGTCATCGGGAAGACGAAGATGCGGTTGTGCAGCCCCGGGGTCGCCCAGCGGTCCCAGTGGCGCACGAAGCCGTCGGTGTTGTCGTAGAGCCGCCCCGTGCCGGGGCCGGGGAGGTATCTCGCCTTGCCATCGGCGCAGCCGAATGTCGGGCAATCGCGCGGCACTTCGCCCCACACCGCGATGCGGCTGCCATCGGGGGACAGCTTGAAGCCCGCCACGCCGGTGTCGGGGAAGCCGGCGACCAGCTGCGGCCTGCCCGCCGCGCCATCCGTGCCGAGGGTCACCCGCCACACCCGCCCGCGGGCCGCGGTGCCCTCGCCATCGGGATGTTCGCTGCTGAGGAAGTAGATCGCCCCGTCCGGTCCGAAAGCGAGATCGGAGGCGCGGATGCCCGGATCGAGCGCGACCGGCGCGGCCTCCGGCTTTGTCAGATCGATCAGGTAATGCGTCGGGCGGCGCTTCAGCGTCTCGGGATCGGTAACAGTGACCGTATAGACCGCCCGCGTGCCCGCCGCATTGACCGCCGGTGCCCCGAGGCGGGGGAGCGTGACGAGATCCTCGGCGCTCATCGGCGGGGCGACCGGGTTGGGGGTGTTCTCCGCTGCCAGCGGGGCGGCGGCGAGAACGGCAGCGGCGGCGATCAGGGCGCCGGAAGCAGTGAGTGTGCGCATGGCGGCGGGATTACTCCCCCCGCCCCGCCATTGCCAGAACTTAGCGGCGCTTGCCGACGATCCGCGCGATTTCCGCCTGCACGAGGTTCTCGACCATCGCGGGCAGGTTCGCCTCCAGCCATTCGGCCAGCATCGGGCGCAGCAGCTCGCGGGTCAGCCCTTCGAGCGAGGTTTCCCCCGAACGGACGATCTGCGGGCGCGCGGGCGGTTCTGCCAGCATGGCAAGTGCGGCAATGTTGTCCTGCATCGCGCCCAGCACCTGATCGGCGATCAGTGGAGTTTCCTCGGTCTGATCCATCGGCATGGCGGGAGTCTGGACATCACTTTGCGCCGGAGCAGGCTCGGCAGCGAGCTCCATCTCGGCCAGATCGAGCACTTCCTCGGCATCGCGGACCTTGTGGGTGCGCAGCAGCGGGGCAGGCTCGGCATCGTCGCTTTCGGACACCAGCATCCGCCGCCGCCGCGCTTCCAGCGCACCGGCGCGGTTGTCCCGTGCGATGACTTTCTTGATCGATTCGAGGATTTCCTCGACCGATGCTTCGTTATCCTGACCCATCATCAGCCCCGTAAGATCAGCCCGGTCAGTCCGATGCAATGTCCCGAATCGGGACCGCGCATCATTCGCCGGGCAGCAATTGCGGGCCGATTGTTGCCGTGGCGGGCGGAATGTCAACGGTGCTGGTCGATTTCGCCGCCGGTTCGGGATCGCGGTCCCAGTCATTGAGCTTGCGGCGCACGCGTTCGGCATTGACGGTCGGATCGTAGAGCGGCCCGCCGGTATCCAGGTTCAGATCGCGCGCTTCGGCCTTGCCCATCAGCGCCAGCAGATTGAATCCGGCGACATAGGCGTTGCGCCGCGCGGTCACCAGCTGGGCGCGGGCCTGCACCAGTTCCTGTTCGGCATTCAGCACTTCGATGATGGTGCGGTTGCCGATCGAGTTTTCGGCGCGCACGCCTTCAAGGCTGAGTTCGGCAGCCTCGACAGCGGCCTGCGCGCTCTTGATGACCGCGTTGGCGGCCTGCCAGTTGGCATAGGTGGAGCGGGTTTCCGCGATCACCTGGCGCTCCGCCGCGATCACATCCTCCAGCGCGGCGCTTTCGCGCGCCCCGGCCTGACGTTGACGCGCGGCGGGAAGCCCGCCCTGAAACAGCGGGATGGTAACGCGGACCCCGGCGTTGGCGGTCTTTTCGCTCTGCGCGAACTGCGCCGCGACCGGCCCGCCGAGGGTGCCGAAGAAGTCGCTGTATTCGCCGTTCACGAACAGGCCGACGGTGGGCAACCGGCCTGCGCCCGCCACCTTGGTGTCATATCCGGCCGCCTCGGCGCGCTGCTTGGCGGCATCGAGGTTGGGATTGTTCTCCAGCGCGCTGACAATCGCTTCGCCTACGGTGTCCGGCAGGCCGGGGAGCGGCGGCGGGGCCTGAAGCTCGCCCGGCGCCTGGCCCACAAGGCGAATATATAGCTCGCGCGCGGAAATCAGGTTGGCCTCGGCAGCCTGCAAGTCACCCTCGGCCACCGCGAGGCGCGAGCGCGACTGGGCCACGTCGGTGATGGTCAGGTCGCCGATCTGGAAGCGGTCGCTGGTTGCCTCGAGATTGGTGCGCAGCACGGTGACATTGTTGGTCGCCAGCGCCACAAGCGCCTCGGTCCGCAGCACGTCCATGTAGGCGGCGACGACCTGGCTGAAGAGCGTGCTTTCCGTGTTGCGCAAGTCGGCCTGCCCCGCCTCTACCCGCTCGCGCGCGGCGCGGATGTTGTTGCGGATCGCGCCGCCCGAATAGACCGGCACCAGCAGTTGCGGGGAGATGCTGAGGTTGCGTTCGGGCGCGGTGAAGGCGTTGGCCGATTGCTGGATGAACTCGATATGGGTCGCGGTGACATTGAGCGTCGGGCGGCCTTGCGCGCGGGTGATCGCGACGCCTTCATCCGTGGCACGCTGGGTGTCGCGCGCGGCCTCGAGTGTGGGATTGGTGTTGTAGGCAGCCGCCAGCGCCTCGCGCAGGTCGTCGGCACGGGCAGGCGCGGCGGCCAGCGCGGTCAGCGCCAGCACGCTCGCCGGTCCGGCCAGCATCAGCGAGGCGGGGCGATGGGTCACGCGAAGGTCCAGCGCTTGGGCGCAGCGAAGGCGGCGAGCACGGGGATGCCGAGGTCCTCTACGGGCTGGAGATTGACCTGCCCGGCGATCCTGCGACCGGTGGCAAGGCGCGTCACCTGCCGCAGCACGACGCCGGTGACGATCCTGCCATTATCGGCAAGCGCCGCGGCGAGCCCTTCCGGAAGCTGCTCGATCGCGCCGTCGATGACCACGAGATCATATTCGCCCGCACCCGTCAGATCAGCAGCATCGGCGGCGGAGACCTGCGTCACGGTGCCGACCAGCGGCGCGATCAGGGCGGCGAGGTATCCCGTGCCGCCGCTTACGACCAGCACGCGATCGGTCGGCGCAGGTGCGGCTTCGAGCAGCAGCTTGCCGTAGAACAGCGGCGCAGCAAGGTGGCCTTGCTCGCCCAGCGACACGGCGCGGTCGATATAGGCTTGCGCGGCCTTGTCGGCGGGAAGGAAGTCCTCGCGCGGCACGGCGAGCATGCGGGCGAGCGCATATTCCTCGTTCACCCCGCTGGTGCGCAGCTGGCTGTCGATCATCGCGCGGCGGGCGATCTGGGTGTCAGGCAGAGTGGTCGTCATGGTGCTCATAATCTCTCGGAAGTGCTGTATTAGATGTGCAATACAGCTCGTCAACCTTCTCCTTAGACCTGCGCGGGGCCGCTTCCAAGGCTTTTGGGCCGCCTTGGCTGCACGCGATGCTGGCGATTTTACGCCTTTGACCTTGGCGCCCGCCGGTGCTTAGGGGAGCGCCAAACCCTGTGGGGCTCAAATCGACTTAATGAGGGATGGCTTCGATGAGTGACATGACAAAGGCGGACGGTGAGGTGCGGATCGAGACCGATTCGCTGGGCGAAGTGGCGGTTCCGGCCAACATGCACTGGGGTGCGCAGACGCAGCGTTCGATCGTCAACTTCCCGATCGGCGGCGAGACAATGCCCCCCGCCCTGGTCCGGGCACTGGGTGTGCAGAAGCTCTCGGCAGCCAAGGCCAACATGAAGCTGGGCGTGCTCGATGCCGGAATCGGCGAGGCGATCGTGCAGGCCGCGCGCGAGGTGATCGACGGGACGCTCGCTGACCAGTTCCCGCTGGTGGTGTGGCAGACGGGCTCTGGCACCCAGTCGAACATGAACGCCAACGAGGTGATCGCGAGCCGCGCGAACGAGATCCTCACCGGCAAGAAGGGTGGCAAGACCCCCGTTCACCCCAACGACCACTGCAACATGGGCCAATCGTCCAACGACACCTTCCCCACCGCGATGCATATCGCTGCGGCAGTCGAGGCGATGGATCACCTGCTGCCTGCGCTGAAGAAGCTCCACGGCGCATTGGATGCCAAGGCGACCGAGTTCGCCGATATCGTCAAGATCGGCCGCACCCACTTGCAGGATGCGACCCCGATGACGCTGGGGCAGGAGTTCTCGGGCTACGCCGCGCAGGTCGGCTACGGGATCAAGCGCGTCGAAGCCGCGCTGCCGCGCGTGCTGGAACTGGCGCAGGGCGGCACGGCTGTCGGCACCGGGATCAACGCCAAGGTCGGCTTCGATGTCGCCTTTGCGGCTGAAGTCGCTGCCGAGACCGGCCATCCCTTCGTCACCGCGCCCAACAAGTTCGAGGCGCTCGCCGCGCATGATGCGATGGTCGAGATTTCGGGCGCGCTGAACGTGCTCGCAGTCAGCCTGATGAAGATCGCCAACGACATTCGCCTGCTCGGTTCCGGCCCCCGCAGCGGCCTCGGCGAGCTGTCGCTCCCCGCCAACGAGCCGGGCTCCTCGATCATGCCGGGCAAGGTCAACCCGACCCAGTGCGAGGCAATGACGATGGTCTGCGCGCAGGTGATGGGCAACCACATGGCGGTGACGGTCGCCGGATCGCACGGGCACCTCGAACTCAACGTCTTCAAGCCGGTGATCATCTACAACGTGCTGCAATCGATGAAGCTGATCGGCGATGCCAGCCACGCCTTCACCGACAATTGCGTCGTGGGCATCGAGGCGAACACCACCCGCATCACCCAGCTGCTCAATGAAAGCCTGATGCTGGTGACCGCGCTGAACCCGCACATCGGCTATGACAACGCGGCGAAGATCGCCAAGAAGGCCCATGCCGAAGGCACGACGCTCAAGGCTGCGGCGCTGGAGCTGGGGCTGCTCACCGAAGAGCAGTTCGCCCAGTGGGTTGTGCCTTCGGACATGATCCGCCCGCGGGATTAAATGCTGTTGGTCGATGATGAACAGCCGTTCATCATTCGACCAAGGCTAGAGTCTGGCCGATAACGTGCGCCCAGCCCGGTGGTCATCGCCGGGCGGGCGCGGTATCGCTGGTCTCCGAAATGACGACAAACCTGTCCAGCGAAGCCGCCCCCGGCGAGCCCGCCGCCACTGTGCCGTTCCGCATGGTGCTGTTCTCCATGGTCGTGCTGTGGGCGACCTATTTCGTGCTCACCACCGTGCGCAGCGTGGTGATGGATATCGGCCTGCAGTTCGAATTCGGCTGGCGGCGGCTGGTGGTGACCGTGATCGGCATCCTGCTGACGCTGGTGCTGTGGTCCTTGCTGCGCCTGTTCGACAACCGCCAGCTGTGGCTCAAGATTTCCGCCGCGATCGCGCTTGCCCTGCCGGTGGCCATGGCGATCGGACAGGTCAATTACTGGGTGTTCCGGGACATGTCCCCGGCGGTCGATCAGGCCTATGCCCAGAAGATGAACCTCAACCTGCGCCGCGACGAAAGCGGCAATCTGCTGGTCGAGGTGCCGGTGCGCGGCGATGGCGGGGCGGATGGTTCCACCCAGTCTGTGATCATCGAGCCGGCTGAAACCCCCAGCGATTTCTGGCGCAAGCTGCTGGATGTGGCGCTGGGACGCTATTTCCTCCTGCTGGCCTGGGCCTCGACCTATTTCGCGCTGCTGGCCGGGGTGCAGGCGCGCGCAGCGCAGCGGCGCGAGGAGCAGTTCCGGTCCGCCGCCAAGGCTGCGGAGTTGCGGAGCCTGCGCTATCAGGTGAACCCGCACTTCCTGTTCAACACGCTGAATTCGCTGTCCGCTCTGGTGATGACGGGCAAGGCTGCGACTGCCGAGAAGATGATCCAGACGATCAGCCGTTTCTATCGCCACTCGCTGGCGACCGAGCCGACCGCCGATGTGTCCCTGCGTGACGAATTCGATCTGCAGAAGCTTTATCTCGACATCGAGACGGTGCGTTTTCCCACCCGGCTGGTGACGGTCTTCGACCTTCCGCTCGATCTGGAGGATTGCCGCGTGCCCGGGATGATCCTGCAACCTCTGGTCGAGAATTCGGTGAAGTATGCCGTGTCCCCCGTCTCGCGCCCGGTGACGATCACGCTCGCCGCGCGGGAGGAGTTCGACCGGCTGGTCATCACCGTCGGTGACGATGGCCCGGGCGTGCCGCAGGGCACCACCCACGGCTTCGGCATCGGCCTTGCCAATGTGCGCGACCGCTTGGAGGCGCGCTTCGGCCCTGACATCGGCTTTTCCTCCGCGCCCGTGCCGGGCGGCTACTGCACCGAAATCCGCATTCCCCTGTCACGTCCGATGAGCCAGCAGAGCACCCGCCATGCCTGAGACCGACACCGAGAACAGCGCCCTGCGCACCCTGATCGTTGATGACGAACCGCTTGCCGTGGAGCGCGTGCAGGTGATCTGCGCGGAAATTCCCGCGGTGCGCGTGGTCGGCACCGCCAGCGATGGCGCTGCCGCCCTGCGTCTGGCCGAGAAGCTGACGCCCGATCTGGTGCTGCTCGACATGACCATGCCTGAACTGGACGGGCTGGGCGTGGCGCGGCACTTCGCCGATCAGCCGCAGGCGCCGGTGGTGATCTTCGTCACCGCGCATGATCATTTCGCGGTCGAGGCCTTCGATCTTGAGGCGGTCGACTATGTGTTGAAGCCTGTCTCCGCCGACCGGCTGGAGCGTGCGATCGAGCGGGCCGTCGCCCGCCGCGGCCAGCGCCGGCAGAAGGCTGGCCGCTATCTTGACGAATTGTGGGTGCCGCACCGCTCCGAGCTGCTGCGCATTGCGGTCAGCGAAGTCCACCAGATTGATGCCGAGCGCGATTACGTCCGCCTGCATGTCGGCGGGGCGGAGAGCGGGCGATCCTACCTGCTGCTCCAGACCATTGCGGGCCTCGAAGAGCGGCTCGATCCCGAACAGTTCATCCGCATCCACCGCTCCACCATCCTGCGTCGCGATCACATCCGCGGCCTGCGCCACGATGGTCTCGGCGTGTGGTCGGCGGAACTGGTCAATGGCGAGGCGCTGCGGATTGGCCGGACCTACCTTGCCCGCGTAAAGGCGATGGCGGGACGGTAGAGTCTGCGATCTTCGGTTCGCGCCAGCAAACCTCATAAAAAACGGCCCGAGCCCCAGGGACTGGAAGGGCTCGGGCCGCAGCCCCGCGCGTTGAGGTAGGCGCGGGAAAGATTGTCGCGCGGTTCAGCCGCCGCGCTGTTCGTTGCGGACCAGGGTCGCCATCTGCTGCTTGGCGTCGGCGCGGGCGCGGGCGAGGCAGTTCTGCGCGTCCTGGTCCATGATGCGCGTGCCGGTCTTGACGCTGACCGTGCGGCACACCTCGCGCACAGCCTTCTCGATGCGCTTGTCCAGCGTGCGCTGGCCGGCGGCCGTTCCGAGATCGAGATCGGCGACGCTGATCTGGGTGGTGCGCCGCGGGGCATCTTCGGCGAAGGCGGGGGTGATGGCCGTGCCGGCAAGACCGGCCGCAGCCAGTGCCAGAGTGAATGTTTTCGCAAGGGTTTTCATAGCTCTACTCTCCATATTGCAGAGCGGCCTGAGATCGAGCGGGGGTCCGATCCGGGGGATGCCAGGCGTCCTGCTGGATGGAGAGATACGCCCCCCTGCAGGCGGCTGCATCCGAAGGTCGATCAACCCGCCGCCGTTGCTCGACCGGCGCGGCGGGCGGATGACCAATGGCGCGAAACGGGCGACAAATGGCGGTTTCCAATCGACCGGCGTGCGCCCATATTGCTCGCATGGGTCTCGCCACAGCGATCATCTTCTTGCTGGGAATCGGCAATTTCGCGTTCAATGCCGCCGTTTTTGCCCATGGGCATCCGATGTTCGTGCGTCTGCCGGCGAACAGCCAGTCCCTTGCCCGCCGCGCGGCGCTGGTCAGCGAATTCGCGGTCCTGTTCTTCGCGCTGCTGCTCTCGGTCAAGGGCTGGCCGGGCTATGCCTGGGCCTATGCCGCCTACACCGCGGTCAATGGCGGCGCGGCATGGCTTATTCTGAGCGGTCGGGTATAGGGGGGCCATGCCCACCCGCCTGTTCCACATCAGCGACGTCCACTTCGGCGTCGAAGACCCCGCCGCGCTCGCCGCCGTGGCCGAAGCGATTGCTCTCGAAAAGCCTGACGCAGTGGTGTGCACCGGCGATCTCACCCAGCGCGCCAAGCATTCGGAATATGCCGCCGCGCGGGACTGGTTCGCGTCGCTCGGCGTGCCGGTGGTGCTTGAACCCGGCAACCACGACATGCCCTATTACAACCCGTGGGAGCGGTTCACCGATCCCTTCCGCCGCTATAATGCCTTGCGCGCGGCGGTGGCGGACGGGTTCGAGAGCGCGGACGTGGTGCTCGTGCCGCTGCGCACCACGGTGCGCGCGCAGACCCGCTTCCCGTGGTCCGACGGGGTGGTCAAGCCCGCTGCCCTGCGCCCTGCCGTTGAAGCGATCCGGACGCTCAAGGACGCGGGCGATCCGCGCACGATCATCGTCATTGCCCACCACCCGCTGCTGGGAGACGAGGGCAAGCCGCACAACCCCACCATCGGCGGCGATGCGGCCTTTGCGGCGCTGGCCGCAGCGGGGGCGGATGCGGTGCTATCGGGCCATGTCCATGTGCCTTTCGACCAGCACCGCAGTAGCGGCGGGCACGGGATGCGGATGATCGGCACGGGCACGCTGTCCACCCGGCTGCGCCACGAATCACCAGCGAGCTGGCGCGTGATCGATTGCGAACCGGGCGGGGTCATCGCAACCGAGCTGCGCCTCACGGGTGCGAGCTTTGGTGCTGCGCCGGAGCCGGGACGGTAACTTCCCGGGGCCGCGCGTTTACCTTTTCTCTATTGCCGGCCTTAAGGTCTTGTTGTCGATATCGTCCACGCAGGTGCGCGGGAGACGGCATAAACCCGATTGCCTCTCACGCGTGCCTGCACCCCTTGTTCTGTCGCGCGCCCGATAAGGCGCGCGCATCTGGCGGAGGGAATGGCGATGGATCTGATCAAGTCCCTGATCTTCGGCACGATCATGTCCGCGGCGATCGCTTTGGTGATCGGGTCGCAGGGCACCAGTGCGGGCCCTCTGGCGATTCACCTCGTGTCGGTCGCCGATATGCGGTTCTTCTGGTCGTGGCCGGTGTTCTTCACCGGCACCGGGCTGTCGTTCGGTCTGCTGTTGCTGCAACGCTGACTTCTGGCGCGTTGAGGCAAACGAAAAGGGCGGCTCCCTCGCGGGGGGCCGCCCTTCTCTGTATCCGTGTGCAGAAAGCGGAATAGCGCTTCGAGAACTGCCCCCGGAAGCGCGATTAGCGCTTCGAGAACTGGAAGCTGCGGCGGGCCTTGGCCTTGCCGTACTTCTTACGCTCGACCACGCGGCTGTCGCGGGTGAGGAAGCCTTCGGCCTTCACCGCGCTGCGCAGTTCGGGCTCGTACTTGCTGAGCGCCTGGGCGATGCCGTGCTTCACGGCGCCGGCCTGACCCGAGAGACCGCCGCCGCGCACGGTGGCGACGACATCGTACTGGCCCGAACGGTCGGTGACGGTGAAGGGCTGGTTGATCACCAGGCGCAGGGTCGGGCGCGCGAAATAGGTTTCCTGATCGCGGCCGTTGATGGTGATCTTGCCGGTGCCGGGCTTGACCCACACGCGGGCCACGGCGTCCTTGCGGCGGCCGGTGGCGTAGGCGCGGCCCTGGGCGTCGATCTCGCGCTCGCGCAGCGGCGCGGTGACGCGGGCGATTTCGGCGGCGTCACCCTGCGGGGCGTTGCCGGCGATGTCCTTCAGATCGGCGAGATCCGAGACGGTGGTGGTTTCTTCAGCCATTATGCGGCCACCTTGTTCTTGCGGTTCATGGAAGCGACGTCGAGCACCTGCGGCTTCTGGCCGTCATGGGGATGTTCGGTGCCGGCATAGAGGTGCAGCGCCTTCATCTGCTGACGGCCGAGGGGGCCGCGCGGAATCATGCGTTCCACGGCCTTTTCAAGCACGCGCTCGGGGAAACGGCCGCCCAGCACCTTGGCAGGGGTGGTTTCCTTGATGCCGCCGGGGTGGCCGGTGTGCTTGTAATAGACCTTGTCGCCCATCTTGTTGCCGGTGAACTTCACCTTGTCGACGTTGATGACGATCACGTGATCGCCGCAATCGACGTGCGGGGTGTAGGTCGGCTTGGTCTTGCCGCGCAGGATGTTGGCGATGATCGAGGCCAGACGACCGACGACGAGACCGTCGGCGTCGATGATGTGCCAGTTCTTTTCGACCTCGGCCGGTTTGATCGACCGGGTCTGCTTGGTGAGCGCCTTCATGGCATGTGTCCTTGGTTCGAAACTGTCTTGCGGAGGTTGTCCGGAAGAATCACCCCCTCGGCCTTGGCCAGGGGAGAGAAGTGGCGCGCAAATGTCGTCTGGGGGGCGCGAAGTCAAGCAAAAGCGCCGTTTTCCGATGCGGTAAAATAATACCGCTAGCCAGAAACACTCCCTGCCAGCCACGCAAATGTCGCCGGATGCGCCGTGTCGGCCTGCCAGCCGATGATCGCGGGCGTATCATAGGGGTGCAGCTCGCCGAGCCGCTCGACGACATCGTCCAACCGCTCGGGCGTGGTCTTGAACAGCACCGCGATTTCGCTCCCGGTGGCGCGGGCGCCGTCCCAGACGAAGCGGCTTTCGATGCTGCCGAGGATGTTGGCGCACGCGATCAGCCGGTCATCGAGCAAGGCATCAGCGGCGGCGCGGGCGCTGTCCACGTCGGGGAAGGGGCACCAGACGAGCGCCGCGCCCGACATCAGGCGGCTTTCCTGGCGGAGCCGAGGCTATGCATCGCCCACACGGTCGCGATGACGGTCAGCGCTCCAACCAGCTGGTGCGCGGCTGCGATCCACAGCGAGACGCCGCTCATCACGGTTGCAATGCCAAGCAGCACCATCGTGCCGAAGGCGGAGTGCACTGCGACCGACGCGAAACGGTCAGTCCTGCGCACCTGCCGCGCCAGCCACACCAGCGCGATCACCGCGATCCACGCCCACCAGCGGTGCATGAAGTGGATGAGGAAGGGATCGTTGGTCAGCGTCCACAGCACCCCGCCCGACCAATCGGTTTCGGGCACCAGCCGGCCGTTCATCAACGGCCAGTCGTCCGCCGCGTGCCCGGCGTTCAGCCCCGCGACCCAGGCGCCGAGCAGCAGCTGGACGAACAGTACCACCCCGACCACCGCCGCACCAGCGGTCAGCGGGGCGGGCCTCGCCGCCGGATCACGGGCAAGCAAGCGCAAGTCGCGTGCGGTCCACACCAGCCCCGCCAGCAGGAACAGCGCGGTCAGCAGGTGCGCGGCCAGCCGGAAGTGGCTCACATCGGTAAGGCTCGTCTCGCCCACGCCCGAGGACACCATGTACCAGCCCAGCGCGCCCTGCCCGCAGATCAGCGCGAACATTGCACCCAGTCGCCAGCCGTAGCCCGCCGGGATCGCCCGGCGCACCGCGAAGACGATCAGCGGCAGCAGGAAGGCAAGGCCGATCACCCGGCCAAGGATGCGGTGGAACCACTCCCAGAAGAAGATGAACTTGAACGCTGCCAGATCCATCCCCGCCGGGCCGCTTTCCATGCGGTATTCGGCGGTGAGGCGATACTTGGCGAATTCCGCGGCCCACGCGCTTTCCGTGAGCGGCGGCAGGATACCGCTGACCACGTTCCATTCAGTGATCGACAGCCCGCTTTCGGTCAGCCGGGTGATCCCGCCGACAACCACGATCGTCACTACCAGCAGCGCGACCATCTCGAGCCAGCGCGCAATGGCGAGCGGGCGGGCGGCGCTTGCGGAGGCAGGCGGGAACAGGTTCGACACGGAGGCGGAGGTGGCCATGACCGGCGCTATTTGTCCCCCCGCCGTCTCTTGCGCAAGCCCGTTCGCCGCAAAGCGCCGTGCGATAAGCGCAAGTCGGGCTTGCACGATGTAACAACATTACATATGTGCGGTGACGATATGCCCCCTGAAGCTCTTCCCCCCGCGAGTCGCCCCTCGCTCCGGCGCCGACTCGACCAGTTCGGGATCGGGCTGGCCGGGCTGTGCGCCTTGCATTGCCTGCTGACGCTGGGGGTTGTCTCCGCGCTCGGGCTGGGCGGGCATTTTCTGATGGACGAGAACATCCACCGCATCGGCCTGGTGCTGGCTCTGGGCGTGGCATCCTGGGCTATCGGCTGGGGCATGCTGCGTCACGGGCGGCGCCTTCCCTTTGCGGTCGCGCTCGGGGGGCTGGCGCTGATGGCTGTCGCGCTGCTGGTGCCCCACGGGACCAACGAATTGCTGCTGACCCTGTTCGGCGTCATCATCGTGTCGGCGGCGCACTGGCTGAACCTGCGCGCCGCGCACTGATCAAGATCAGCACTGGGCAAAACGCGCGGTTGCGCATGGGGCGCGAGGGACTATGTCACCGCCCATGAGCAAGAGCATCACCCTCAACGGCGCCCCGCACCGGACAGCGGCCCTCACCATCGCCGATCTGGTCCGCGAACTTGAGCTTGCGCCCGAAAAGGTCGCCGTGGAGCGCAATGGCGCCATCGTCCCCCGTTCGACCCTCGCGGATGCCCCGTTGGCCGAGGGCGACACGCTGGAAATCGTGCACTTCGTGGGCGGCGGCGATCACGCTGCCGATACCTGGACTGTCGCTGGCCGCACTTTCACCTCGCGGCTGATCGTCGGCACGGGCAAGTACAAGAGCTTCGAACAGAACGCCGCCGCCGTGGAAGCCTCGGGCGCGGAGATCGTCACGGTCGCGGTGCGGCGTGTGAATGTCAGCGATCCCAAGGCGCCGATGCTGACCGATTTCATCGACCCCAAAAAGATCACCTACCTCCCCAACACCGCAGGCTGCTTCACCGGTGATGAAGCCGTGCGCACGCTCCGGCTGGCGCGCGAGGCGGGGGGGTGGGACCTCGTAAAGCTCGAAGTGCTGGGCGAGGCGCGCACGCTTTACCCCGATATGCGCGAGACGCTGAAGGCCACTGAAGTGCTCGCCAAGGAGGGCTTCCACCCGATGGTCTACTGCGCCGACGATCCGATTGCGGCCAAGCAGCTGGAAGACGCGGGCGCTGTGGCGATCATGCCCTTGGGCGCGCCGATCGGCTCCGGCCTCGGCATTCAGAACCGCGTGACGATCCGGCTGATCGTGGAAGGAGCAAAGGTCCCCGTGCTGGTCGACGCGGGGGTCGGCACAGCGTCCGACGCGGCGGTCGGCATGGAGCTGGGGTGTGACGGCATCCTGATGAACACCGCCATCGCCGAGGCCAAGGACCCGATCCGCATGGCCCGCGCGATGAAGCTGGCGGTCGAGGCCGGGCGAGAAGCCTACCTCGCGGGCCGCATGGCGCGGCGGATGTATGCCGATCCCAGCAGTCCGCTGGCCGGGTTGATCTGAGCAAAAACCACCTAACACTAAATTAACCATGCCGTGCGACGTTCTCCCCGTCTGAAGGAGACACGCGCCATGATGATGCCGATTGCCGAAATGCGGGAATTCGCCGGGTTCACCCCTGCCGAGCAGCGCTATATCAAGCGCAGCCTCGACATCGGCCTCGCCCGGACGGACGCCTTCCGGCGCTGGGGGCGCAGCGAGAGCGAGAATGTCGCGATCCGCCGCCAGTATGTCGCCTATCAGGATCTGAAGGCGCTCCGCTCCATGATCCCGCAGGATGATACCCCCGGCGAGGTCGAACGCTTCATCGGCAAGCTGGTGCGACTGGCGGTTTTCGATCTGGAGCAGGAGCGGCTGGCGAGCTTCTCTGCCTTCCGCTTCCTCTATGAACGCCTGCTCGGCGCAAGCGCGCGGCCCTATCTGCCCGCCGCCTTCTGCGCGGCGAGCGCCCTGCCCGCGATCCGCCCGGAGCGTCGCAAGCTGCTGCTGCAATCGCTGTCCGAAGCCGCCGCCACCGCGCCCGGCTGGTCCGAGCGGGAGCCGGTGTTCCTCCCCGAATATGTGGACGACTTCGAAGCGGCATGAGTAAGAGGGAGGGCATGGAGCCTTCCCCCTATCACCCGCCGGTCAAACGCTCGCTTAGCATCGCGGGCCACCAGACCTCGATCAGCCTTGAACCGCTGTTTTGGGAGATGCTGAAGGCCGCCGCCCTGCGCGAGGGGCTGGCGGTCGCTGCTCTGGTCGCCCGGATCGATGCCGAACGGATCAAATCGCCCACCCCGCCGGGTTTGGCGAGTGCGATCCGGGTGTGGCTGGTCCTGCATGATGGCCGCCCGAATGTTTCACGTGAAACATTGGCGTGACAGCCCGAAAACGGGGAGGCAAGCGGGGGTCAGGCAGGGGGCAAGGCGGGTCTGGCCGGGGTCTGGCCCGGCTCGAGGCCCGCTCAGGCCGGGTCCTTAGTCGTCCACCCGCTCGATATCCGCACCCACCAGCTGGAGCTTCTCTTCCAGCCGCTCGTAACCGCGGTCGAGGTGATAGAGGCGACGCACCGTCGTCTCGCCCTCGGCCGCCAGCCCGGCGATCACGAGGCTCATCGAGGCGCGCAGGTCGGTTGCCATCACTTCCGCGCCGGTCAGGCGGTTAACACCCTTGACCACGGCGGTGCGGCCTTCGGTGGTGATGTCCGCGCCCATGCGGATCAGCTCCGGCACGTGCATGAAGCGGTTCTCGAAGATCGTTTCCTTGAGCACGCTCGCCCCTTCGGCCTTGCACAGCAGCGCCATCAGCTGGGCCTGCATGTCGGTGGCGAGGCCCGGATAGGGCGCGGTGGTGAGGTTGGTCGCCTTCAATCGCCCGCTCGCGCCGACGGTGATGCTCTTGGCATCCCACGACACGTCGCAGCCGATGGCTTGCAGCGCGTGGATCGTCGCCATCATCTCGTCCCCGCGCGCGCCTTCAAGCCGCACTTCGCCCCCGGTGATCGCCGCCGCGCAGGCATAGGAGCCCGCCTCGATCCGGTCGGGCATCACGCGGTAGGTTGCGCCGTGAAGGCGCTTGACGCCGTGGATGGTGAGGTTCGACGTGCCGATCCCCTCGATCTCCGCCCCCATCGCCACCAGCATGTTGCACAGGTCGACGATTTCCGGCTCGCGCGCGGCGTTGAACAGTCGGCTGGTGCCGTTCGCCAGCACCGCGGCCATCAGCGCGTTCTCGGTCGCGCCGACTGACACCACGGGGAAGTCGAAGTCCCCGCCCGGCATCCCGCCATCGGGCTGATAGGCCTTCACGTAGCCCGCAGCGAGTTCAATCTTGGCGCCGAAGGCTTCCAGCGCCTTGAGGTGCAGATCGATCGGGCGGTTGCCGATCGCACAGCCGCCGGGCATCGACACCGTCGCCTCGCCCGCTCGGGCCAGCATCGGGCCAAGCACGAGGATCGAGGCGCGCATCTTGCGCACCAGATCATAGGGCGCGACGGTGGAGGTGATGCGGGTCGCCTCCATGCTCATCACCCGGCCGAAATCCTCGGGCCGCGTGCCCTGGATGACCGTCGTCACGCCGAACTGGTTCATCAGGTGCTGGAACCCGTCGATATCCGCAAGCCGCGGCAGGTTGCGCAGCGTCAGCGGTTCCTCGGTCAGCAGAGCGCAGGGAATGAGCGTCAACGCCGCATTCTTCGCGCCGGAAATGGGGATCGTGCCCTGGAGGCGGTTACCGCCCTTGATGATCAGCTTGTCCATTGCGCCAGCCTTAGCGAAAAGTGCATGCTGCGCAACGCTCCCGCATCACCGCACGCGCCCTATCCGAACAATCATTGACCTGCGTTATGGCACAAGGCACGGGGACGCGAGACGCGAGGCGACCGTAAAGCAAGCAACGAGGGCAGTGAATGTCTCCCAAGCCGATCCGTAAAGCCGTGTTCCCCGTTGCCGGGCTCGGCACGCGTTTCCTGCCGGCGACCAAGGTGGTCCCCAAGGAACTGCTGCCGGTGGTGGACCGCCCGCTGATCCAGTACGCCGTGGACGAGGCGCGCGAGGCGGGGATCGAGCAGATGATCTTTGTAACCGGGCGCGGCAAGACCGGGATCGTCGAACATTTCGACATCGCCTTCGAACTCGAACAGACCATGACCGAGCGGGGCAAGGACCTGTCGGTGCTCGATTGCGCGCGCGCCACGCCCGGCGATGTGATCGCGGTGCGCCAGCAGGTGCCGCTCGGCCTTGGCCACGCGATCTGGTGCGCCCGCGCGATCGTGGGGGACGAACCTTTCGCAATCTTCCTGCCCGATGAACTGATGGTCGCGAAGGAAGGCGGCACGGGCTGCATGAAGCAGATGGTGGAGGCCTATAACGACGTCGGCGGCAACCTCATCTCGGTGCTGGAAGTGCCGATGGAGCAGGTGTCCAGTTACGGCGTGATTGCGCCGGGCGAAAGCCGGGGCGCGCTGACCGAGGTGAAGGGGCTGGTCGAAAAGCCGAAGCAGGCAGACGCCCCGTCGAACAAGATCGTCTCGGGCCGCTACATCCTCCAGCCGGAGGTGATGCGGGTGCTGGAGAATCAGGGCAAGGGCGCTGGCGGCGAAATCCAGCTGACCGACGCGATGGCGAAGATGATCGGCCAGCAGCCGTTCCACGCCGTGACCTTCGACGGCAACCGCTACGACTGCGGCAGCAAGGTCGGCTTCGTGGAGGCGACGTTGGCGATTGCCCTGTCGCGCCCCGACATGG
Source organism: Sphingomonadales bacterium (assembly GCA_019750455.1). GTDB lineage: Bacteria > Pseudomonadota > Alphaproteobacteria > Sphingomonadales > Sphingomonadaceae > Erythrobacter. Next base: position 56,626 of record JAIEOM010000031.1, read on the forward strand.
GCGCCGAAGTGCGCGCGATTGCGCTGGATCTGCTGAAGTAGAATTCAGGAAATCCGTTCGCCCCGAGCCTGTCGGAAGCGAAGCTGACCCGCAGGGTCAACGGCCGTTCTTCTCTTCGCAGGTGCAGAGAAAAAAGGCGGTGCTTCGACAAGCTCGGCACGAACGGGCTTGAGCCTTACTCCGCCGCTTCGCCCGCGGGCGTGCCGCCCGCATCATTGTCGCGGGTGATCGCCTTGGGCTTGGCGGGGGCAGGTTTGGCGGGCGCGGGCTTGTCAGCCTCCGCATCCGCCGCGGCCTTGACCAGCCCGCCGAGCGAGGAGCCGTCCAGCCCCAGCTCCTTCATCAGCCCGTCGAGCACCGGTGCCTGCGCGCGGTAGGCAAGCGCGGCTGACACGGCATCGCTGGCAAGATTGCCCGAACCCGCGCCCCCGCCGTTCCCGCCGCCACTGCCGTCATTGGCCGCGCGCCCGCCATTGGTGAGGCCATCGACCTGCACGATCTTGATCGAATCGATCGCCTCCATCGGCTTGGCGCTTTCACGGATGACTTCGGGCAGCACCTTCAGCAGCGCCATCTTGGTCTGGAGGCTGATCTGGTCGCTCGACAGGATATTCGCCGCCTCGTTGATCGCACGCTGACCGGCGGCCTCGACTTCGAAGCGCACCGCCGCCGCTTCGGCGCGGAGCTTCTCGGCCTCGGCCTCGCCCTGGGCTTCGAGGCGCAGGGCCTCGGCGCGGTTGGTGGCGGCGTCCTTTTCCGCTTCGGCCTGCACCTTGACCCCGATGGCGTCACGTTCGGCCTGCTTGGCGGCTTCGATCAGTTCGATGGTCTTCTGACGTTCGGCGATTTCACGCTCGCGGGCGGTGGCGACGCGTTCCTCGGCCTCGACCGCCTTGGCGCGGGCTTCATCGGCCTCGGCCTTGGCCTGGCTTTCCTCGCGCGACTTGTTCTGGACCGCGATCTGCTGTTCCTGCCGGGCGATTTCGAGCGCGCGCTGCTGGACGATGCGCGCTTCCTCGACGAGGCGGTCAGCCTCGATCTGCTGGGCATCGACCTGCTTCTTGGCCTCGATCCGCGCGGCTTCCGCCTCGCGGTTGCGTTCGGCCTGCTCGCGGGCGATTTCCGCCGCCTGCGCCGCGCGCCGCACCTCGACCTCGCGCTCCTGCTCAAGGCGCGCATATTCCTGATCGCGGCTGATTTCGAAGCTGCGCTTGTCGGCTTCGAGGTTCTTGGTCTCGATCTGGACGCGGGTGTCCTGCTCGATATCGTTGCGCAGCTTCTTGCGCGCCTCGATCTGCTCGGTCAGCTTGGTGAGACCTTCGGCGTCGAAGGCGTTGTTGGCGTTGAAGTGCTCGATGCTGGTCTGGTCGAGGCCGGTGAGCGAGACCGATTCCAGCTCCAGACCGTTCATGGCGAGGTCGTTGGAGGAGACCTGCTGCACTTTCTGCACGAAGTCGGCGCGCTGTTCGTGCAGCTCGTTCATGGTCATGCCCGCCGCCACCGAACGCAGCGCGTCGACGAACTTGCCCTCGACAAGGTCCTTGAGCAGTTCCGGCTGCATGGTGCGCTGGCCCAGTGTCTGCGCGGCCATGGCAATCGCGGTCGCATCGGGGCGGACGCGGACGTAGAATTCCGCCTTCACGTCGATCCGCAGCCGATCAAGCGTGATCAGCGCCTCGGCATCGCGGCGCACCACGCTGAGGACGAGGGTGTTCATGTTGACCGGCATCGCTTCGTGGAACACCGGGAAGACCAGCGCGCCGCCGTTCATCACCACCTTCTCGCCGCCGAAGCCGGTGCGAACGAAGGCGGTTTCCTTGGTCGCGCGGCGGTAGAGGCGGATCAGGAAGACGAAGAAGATGACGAAAAACAGCACGGCGCTCACGCCGACCACGCCGTAAGTGATGAGGCCTCCGGTGGAGGTGGCAAGATCACCGGTTGTGGTTACGTCCCCGGTGGTCGTGGTCAAAGACATCTGCGTTCCCCTTTAACTGTCCAGCCCGAGCAGCGGGCTTTCGTAGCGCACGCCGTAGAAGGTCTGCCCTTCGCGGCGCACCAGCAGGACGGTATCACCCGTCCGCAATTCGGTTGTGGCGTCATGGGGTTCGACCATGACGAAATGGGCCTGCCCGTGGAGGTCGATCACCTTGGCGCGGGCGGGCGAGCCCGCGCGGGCGGTGCCGATCTGGATTTCGGCATCGCGCCGCACCAGATCGTCGAGCGCGATGGCGGTGGTCTCGTCCTTGGGCATCACCGCGCCGAGCGGCCGCACGGCAAGACTGTTGAGCGGCACCGCGGCCACCCCCGCCAGCAGCGCGGCCCATCCGGCAGAAAGCGGCGCACCGAACATGTCGGCAATCAGGCTCTGCCCGATCAGCCCGATCGAGCCGAAAGCGAGCAGCAGGCTGGCCAGCCAGATCAGAAAGGGCACCCGACCGAGCCCGAGCAGCGTCGTCAGCGCCTCGCCAAAACCCCCGGCTTCGAGCCCGTCAGGCGAATCGAAATCGCCCGCGTCCTCGATCACGTCGCCAAGACCGGTGACCTGCAAAAGCGCGATCACCGCCAGCGCCACCAGCGCAAGCAGGAACGGCAGGTTGGAGGACGCAAGCAAGCTCATGCGACCAGCGCCCGGTGGATAAGGCGATGACGAAATCCCATGCCCGGAAAGCTAGGGCAAACAGGGACAAATCCCTAGCGGAATCGGACAGGCGATGTCCGATTCTGCCTGCCTTTTCAGGCCGGCGTTACCTTCAGCGGCAAGGTCTTCAATCCGCCCACGAAAGTGCTGCTGGCCCGCGCCGCGGTGCCCGCCGGCTCCACGGCGGCCACGCGGTCGAGGATCGCTTCGAACAGGATCTTCATCTCCAGCCGCGCCAGATGCAGGCCGAGGCACTGGTGCGCTCCGGCCCCGAACGCGAGGTGGCGGTTGGGGCTTCGCGCCGCATCGAACCGGCGGGGCTCTGCGAATTGCGCGGGATCGTGGTTGGCCGCGACATAGTTGATCATCAGCCAGTCGCCCGCCTTGATCTGCTGCCCGCCGATCTCGCAATCCTCGGCGGCGGTGCGCATGAAGTGCTGCACGGGAGAGGTCCAGCGGATCGCCTCCTCGACAATGCCGGGGAGCAGCGAGCGGTCGGCGCGGACGCGGGCATATTGTTCCGGATCGCGGGCGAGCGCCTGCATCGCGCCTGCCGTGCTGGCGCTGGTGGTGTCGTGCCCGGCGGTGGCGACGATGATGTAATAGCCTGCCATGTCGCGCGGCGGGAGCGGCTGGCCATCCACCGTGGCATTGGCGATGACGCTCGCGACATCATCGGTCGGGTTGCGGCGGCGATCTTCGGCCAGCGCGGCGAAATAGTCCTCGAAAGTCTTCACCGCTCCGGCGACGATCTGCACCACCTGTTCGGGCGTCATCTGGTCCATGCCGCTGCCCGACAGATCCTTGTCCTGCCCGCCGAACAGCTGCTGGGTGAGCATCTGCATCCGGAACTCGTCCTCGGGCGGCACGCCGAGAATCTGCATCACCACGCGCAAGGGATAGGGGCCGGAGACTTCCTTGACGAAATCGACCTCGGGGCCCTGTTCCAGCATCCGGTCGACCGTGCGGGCGGCGAGCGCGCGCAGTTCATCCTCCAGCTTGCCGAGGTTGCGCGGCATGAACCATTCCTGCGTCAGCTTGCGATACTTCGGATGGATCGGCGCGTCGAAAACCACCAGCGAATCGACCAGCATGTTCGATCCCGTCGCCGCACGGCTGAATTCGATCGCCTGGTTGAAGCTGAACACCACTGGGCGCGGGTTGTTGAGGAAGGCGGCGTTGTCCTTCGAAATCCGCATCACGTCGTCATAACGGGTGACGAGCCAGAAGGGCTCGAACAGCCCCGGCGTGTCGGGCTGGACCTTGGCCACCGGCGTTTCGGCGCGGATCGCGTCGAAGGTGTCGAGCAGCCCGTCCCACTGGGCATAGGCGTGCGGATCGATCACCCGGCGGGCAATATCGCCGGGCAGCACCGCCTCGCCGCTCATGCCGCAGCAGCCTTCGCCGCATATTCATCCCGCAGCTCGCGCTTGTAGAGCTTGCCGTTGGCCTCGCGCGGCAGATCGGGGCGGAAATCGAACAGCTTGGGCATCTTCACCTTGGAGAGGCTCGGCGCGAGGAATTCGCGCAGCTCTGCCTCCAGCTCCGCGCCCCCGTCCTTCAGGGCATCCGCCATGTCGCGCGGCTGCACCACGGCGATGACCTTCTCCCCCAGATCGGGGCAGGGCGCGCCAATTACCGCCGCGTCCATCACCTTGGGGTGGGTGACAAGCAGGTTCTCGATCTCCTGCGGGTAGATGTTCACGCCCCCGCTGATGATCATGTGGCTCTTGCGGTCGGTCAGGAACAGAAAGCCGTCCTTGTCGAGATGGCCGATGTCGCCCAGCGTCATCCAGCCCTTGGGATGCATGGCCTCGCGGGTCTTGTCGGGATCGTTGTGATAGGTGGGCAGGTTGACGTTCTCGAAGAAGATCAACCCGTCCTGATCGGGGCCAAGCTCCTCGCCGTCCGGACCGCAGACATGGACCTTGCCATGCACCGCCACGCCGACCGTGCCGGGCTTCATCAGCCAGTGTTCCGATTTCACCAGCGTCATCCCGATCATCTCGGAACCGGCGTAGTATTCATTCACGATCGGACCCCACCAGTCGATCATCTCGCGCTTTATCGGCACCGGACAGGGCGCGGCGGCGTGGATCGCGCGCTTGTGGCTGGACAGGTCGTATTTGGTGCGCACCGCGGGGTCGAGGCGCAGGAACCGCACGAAGTGGGTCGGCACCCACTGGCTGTCGGTGACCTTGTAGGTCTCGATCGCCTTCAAGGCCTCTTCGGGGTCGAACTTCTCCATCATCACCACCGTCCCGCCGAGCCGGTGGACGACCGAACACCAGCCGATCGGCGCGGCGTGATAAAGCGGCGCGGGGGAGAGATAGACCATGCTGCCATCGGCGGGCATGCCCATCCCCATCGTCGCGAGGCCGAGCAGCGGGACCGGCGCGGCGGGATCGGGATCTTCGGGCGGCGCAGGGCGGATGCCCTTGGGGCGGCCGGTGGTGCCCGATGAATAGAGCATCAGCATCCCGGCGCTTTGGTCCGGGATCGGCGTTGGGGGCTGGGCGGCGAGGGCGGCGGCAAAATCTTCAGCGTCCCCGCTGTCCATCACCAGCACTTGCAGCCCCGGACACTCGGCACGGATATCGCCGAGGATGCCGCTGAAATAGCCGCTGGTAATCAGCAGCTTCGCCTGTGCGTCGCGGATGATGTAGGCGGCCTCGGGCGCGGTCAGGCGCGAGGAGATCGGCACCAGCATCGTGCCTGCGCGCTGGGACCCCCAGATCAGGGTGAAATATTCGATGCGGTTTTCCAGCAGCACCGCGAAGGCATCGCCCGCGCCGATGCCGTGGGCGCGCAGCAGATGGGCGAAGCGGTTCGATTCCGCCTCCATTGCGCCATAGGTGATCTGCTTGCCGGATCCGGTCATGATCACGGCCGGATGATCCGGGCGGGCCGCGGCGTGCGCGATCGGGTGCATCGACATTTCCTCTCTCCCATCGGCAGCGCCTGAACGAGACGCGCCGGCGTTCTTCTCTCCGAAGAAAATCTAGCGGGAGCGGGAACGCCCGCAAGGGAAAAGAGTATCTGAAGTGCTACCGAAAATGCGCCTTCGGTCAGCGGACAAGAAAAAAGGCGGCGGGATAACCCGCCGCCCATGTTCGGACACCCTCTCCAATGTCCGGCCCGTTTACACGGGCAATCTCGTGAAGCTTACTCGCTGCCCGTTATTCGCCACCTTGGCCGGTCAGGCGAGCATCGCGGGCGTAGGCCAGCTGTGCTTCGCTCTCCACCATATACGGAATCGGATTGACTGCAAGCCCATCCACGCGGACTTCGTAATGAAGGTGCGGGCCGGTCGAACGGCCGGTCGAACCGACGTAGCCGATCAGGTCGCCCTTCTTCACGTTGTCACCCGCGGCAACCGCGAGGCGCGAGAGGTGGGCGTAGCGCGTTTCCATCGAAGCGCCGTGGTTGATGCTGATGTAGAGCCCGTAGCTCGAATACCAGTCCGCCCGGCCGACGATGCCATCGGCGGTGGCGTAAACCGGAGTGCCGGTCGGCGCGGCGAGATCGATCCCGGCGTGCTGGCGGCGGCCGCCGAGCACCGGGTGGGTGCGCATCCCGAAACCGCTGGTCAGCGACGCGCCTTCGAGCGGCATGCGCGAGGGCACCGAGATGCCGCGGGTGGGGACAGGCGAAGAATAGGCGGGGGCGGCTTCGACAGCGCCGACGCTCGGCGTGGTGCGCTCGATGGCGGTCCAGCTGGCGAACAGCGACTTGAAGCGGGTGTCGCCGTTTTCGACCACGGTGCCTTCCGCATCACGCAGCGGCTGGACAACGTCCGCGCTGGTGGTGGTCGTGGTGGCAGCGGAATTGGCGGTGTTGGCGAGGGCCGGCGCGGCGGCGGAAACCAGAATCGCGGAGCAGGCGGTTGCAGCCAGCTTCAGCAGTCGGCGGAAGGCAGAATTCATATTTAGACCCGGTCCCGATTGCGACCCGCCTTGTCTGGCGACCCGTAGGAATATTCCGGCACGTCTGATGCGCGCCTTTCGCTGGAGCTTGGTTATCCGGACGAGTCGTTAATGTGCAATCGCCGCGTAGAAACCACGCGACAAACCGGCTGCAAGACGCGCCGAGTCGTTGAACGGTGCCTTAACCTGCCCTCGGAAATGACATTTTACGAGGTCTTGCCAGTAGGATTCGGGCTCCCGCTGCGCCGTTTCGGCACACCGCAAAAAGTGCTTGGTGCCAGCGGCGACATGGCGGATTTCGTCGTCAAGTATCCTTGCGAGAATTCTTGCGCCGTTCGCGTCGCCTGCTGCTCGCACCCGCTCCAGGGTGGCCGGCGTGACGTCTAGCCCGCGCGCTTCCAGCACCATCGGCACCACCGCCAGCCGCGCGGCGACATCGTGACGGGTGGCGTGGGCGGCTTCCCACAATCCGGCATGGGCAGGCAGCGCGCCGTAATGGCTGCCGAGGCTCTGGAGCTTTCTCGCCAGCAGGGCGAAGTGCATCGCCTCGTCCGCGGCGACGGCGAGGAAATCGCTGACGAAATCCTCGCCCATCTCTCCGCCGAATCGCCCGGCCATGTCGAGCGCGAGGTCGATGGCGACGAATTCGATGTGGGCGAGCGAATGCCACAGCGCGATTCGTCCGCGCTCGCTGCCGCCTTTCCCGCGCTTGGGCATCTGATTCGGCGCGAGCAGTTCGGGCGAATCCGGCCACGCGGGCTGGTCGGGCATCGCCACGTCGAATTCCCACGCCAGCGCCCCGCGCCGCCAGCTGCGCGCCACTTCGCGGGTGGCAAAGCACTTGGCACGCGGGTCTGCGGTAAGCAGAGCCGCGCGGATGGCGCGGGCGACGGTGGTCACGGGATTAAAGCGCCTTGGCCGCCGCCAGCACTTCCTCGGCGTGGCCGGCGACCTTCACCTTGTCCCAGATGCGCGTGATCTTGCCGTCGGTGCCGACCAGATAGGTGGCGCGCACCATGCCCATGTAGGTCTTGCCGTACATCTGCTTTTCCGCCCAGACGCCGAGCGCGTCGGACAGGCCGCCCTCTTCCGCGTCAGTCGCCAGCGGCGCGGTGAGGCCGTGCTTGGCGATGAACTTGGCGTGCTTCTTGGCCGGGTCCTTGGAGACGCCGAGCAGCTTGGTGCCCGCCGCCTCGAACTGGTCCTTCAGCGCGGAGAAATCCTTGTTTTCGGTGGTGCAGCCCGGGGTGTCGTCCTTGGGGTAGAAGAAGATCACCAGCTTGGAACCGGCGAAGTCGGACGGCTTCACGCTGCCGCCTTCGGGGGTTTCCATGGCGATATCGGGGATGGCGTCGCCGACGCCGGGGAAAGTGGTCATGCGGGGTTCTCCTGTTCGGTTTCGAGAATGTCTGTCCCGAAGATTTGTTTCCACACGCCGGCAACCCTGAGCCGCGCGGCGGCGAAGGCCTGCCCAAGCGCGTCGTAGGAATCGAAGCCGCAGGCCCGCGCCAATGCCCTTGCGCCACTCGGCGGGGGTTCGCGCCCGTCCGGAGCGAGCAGGCGTCCGGCGACCAGCATACGGCTCATCAGGGCGTGGGGCCCGGCCAGATCTTCAGGCACCAGTCCTGCCGCCGCCAGCCCTACGAGTGCCTGTTCAAGATCAGGGGAAAGCGCGTCCGGCGCGGCTTCGGCGAGTGGGCGGCCATCGGCGGTCTCGCCTCGCAGCTGGAGGTAGTGCACCAGAAACTCGATATCGACGAGGCCCCCGCGCGCCAGCTTGGCATCGACCGGACCGGCCTGTGGTTTGTGCTTCGCCATCTCGGCCCGCATCCCCAGCACCGCCTCGCGCAGCGCCGCCTTGTCGCGGCGGGCATGGAGCACCTCGGCGAGCACGGCTTCCAGTTCGGCGCGGGCTTCGGGCGATCCATGGAGCACCCGCGCGCGGGCCAGCGCCATATGCTCCCACGTCCACGCCGCCTCGCGCTGGTACTTGCCGAAAGCCTCGCAGGATACCGCCAGCGGCCCCTGATTGCCCTGCGGCCTGAGGCGCGTGTCCACCTCGTAGAGCGCCCCCTGCGCGGTCGGCACCGACAGCGCGGCGCTGACCCGGCTGGCGAGGCGGTTGTAGTAGATCGTCCCGCCCAGCGGCCGCGCGCCATCCGATTGCGCGGCGAAATCGCCGGTGAACAGGTAGACGATATCGAGATCGCTGGCATGGGTCAGCGCCCCGCCGCCCAGCCGCCCGAGACCGAGGATCAGCAACTCGCTCCCCGCGATGCGCCCGTGCTTGGCGGCGAATTCCGCCACCGTCGCCTCGGTCGCCAGTGCGAGCGCGGCTTCCGCCGTGCGTGACAGGGCACGGGCGATGGCGAGCGGATCGGCCAGCCCCTCGATCAGCTGAATGCCGAGCGCGAAGCGGATTTCGCCGGTGACGATGCGGATCGCATCGAGCAGCGCCTCGTAATCCTCGCGCGCCGCCGCCCCGCGCATCCGCGCCATGATCGCGGGGATATCGCCCGGCAGATCGAGCGCGTCCTTGTCGACCAGCGTGTCGAGCAGTTCGGGCTTGCGCGCCAGCTCGTCCGACAGCACCGGCGCGAGGGTGAGCGCGGCGACCAGCCGTTCGATCAGGTCGGGCCGCGCGTCGAGCAGGCGGAAGGTGGTGATCGCGCTGGGGACGCTCTCGATGATGCGTTCCCAGCGGGTGATCGCGCGCATCGGATCATCGCTCCGGGCGATCGCTTCCAGCAGGGCCGGAGCGAGCCGGTCCCACGCCTCCACCGCCTGGGGGGAGCGGATCGCTGCGTGCCGCCCGTCGCGCCAGGTCTCGATCCGTTCGGCGAGGGTGTCGGGTTCGGGAAAGCCCCATTGCCCCAGCTGGTGCACCATCGCGCTGACCGGCATGGCGACAGGGGCGGGGGCCGGATCGGACTGGCCGATCAGTTCTTCATAGATGCGGCCCGTGCGCTCGGTCAGTTCGGTGAGTTCGGCGACCAGCGCCGCGCCATCCGCCAGCCCGTCAAGCCGGGCGACATTGTCGAGCGCCTCGCCTTCGGGCAGTGCGTGGGTCTGGCGGTCGGCCACCATCTGCAGGCGGTGTTCGATCTGCCGCAGCCGGTCATAGGCCTCGCCGAGGACCAGCGCGTTGTCCGCCGTGATCCACCCCGCCGCCGCCAGCGCATCGAGCGCGTGCCGCGTGCCGCGCACCCTGAGCGATGCATCGCGCCCGCCGTGGATCAGCTGGTGGGTCTGGGCGTAGAATTCGATCTCGCGGATGCCACCGCGCCCGCGTTTCACATCGAAGCCGGGGCCGGGGGCGGGCGGGCCTTCGTGGCTGTGGCGGATGCGCTGGGTGAGCGCGCGGATTTCCTCGATGGCGCCGAAATCGAGCTGGCCGCGCCACACGAAGGGGCGGATCGCCGCGAGGAAATCCTCGCCTGCCGCGATGTCTCCGGCGGCGGCGCGCGCGCGGGTGAAGGCGGCACGTTCCCACGCCAGCGCCTGCCCCTGATAATGGGTCATTGCCGACCCGACCGGCACCGCGAGCGGGCTGACCTCGCTCGCCGGGCGCAGGCGCAGGTCGACACGCAGGGCATATCCCTCCGCCGTGTTCGAGGCGAGCAGCGCCACCACCCGCCGCGCGTAACGCTGCGCCGCCTCGCCCGGATCGTCCGATGCGCGGCGCGGCAGGCGATCACGGTCGAACAGCAGGATCGGGTCGATGTCGGAGGAATAGTTGAGCTCGCCCGCCCCCTGCTTGCCGAGCGCAAGGGCGATGAAGCCGTCCGCCGCCTCGCTATCGGTGCGTTCGGCGATGGCGGTGCGGATCGCGCGGTCCAATGCACGATCGGCGAAGGTGGTGAGTTCGTCCACCACCTGCGTCAGCGGGAAGGCCCCGGCGAGGTCGCCCACCGCCAGCGCGGCGGCCAGAGCGAGGCGCTCGCGGCGCAGGGCGATCTCGGTATCAGGCTCGGCCCCCTGCGCCCGCGCCCATGCCAGCGCCGCCGCGCCGTCGCCCGCCGCCAGCAGCGCGGCGAGTTCCGGCTGGCGATCGAGCGCCCGCGCCAGAAACGGCGCGTGGGTGCGGGCGCGGTGCAGCGCGCTGTCCCAATCGGGGGTGATGTCCTCTCCCATCGCCCCTCCCTTGGCCCCGCTCGGCCGCGCCCGCAAGGGGGTGTGCTTGCGTGCCGTCTCCCGCTCTGCGAAGGGGAGCGCGCATCAAGGGAGAGATTTGCCATGATCATCCGCCACCGCGCCATCGGGGCGCTTGTCGCAGGCGCGCTCGCGCTGGCAGCTTGTGAAGGGCTGTCGATGGGCAGCGGCGCTGCGCCCGCGCTTGATATTCCCGAGGTCGAAGCAGGCCAGATTTCCGAGGCGACCATCAAGGACGCCACCCGCACCCTCGCCAGCGACGCCTTCGAAGGCCGCGCCCCCGGCACGGCGGGCGAGGAAAAGACCATCGCCTACCTCTCGGAACGCTTCAAGGCGGCGGGGCTGCAACCGGGCAACAACGGGTCGTGGGTGCAGGAAGTGCCGCTGGTGGAGATCACCGGCAGGGACTTCGCGCCCCTCTCGATCAGCGGCAAGGATGCGCCCTTGAGCTTCGCCTATGGCAAGGACTGGGTCGGCGCGACCTATCGCGAGGATGCCGAGACGGTGCTGGCGGGTAGCGAGCTGGTGTTCGTCGGCTACGGCATCAACGCCCCGGAAAAGGGCTGGAACGACTACGCGGGCCTCGATGTGAAGGGCAAGACGGTGGTTATCCTCGTCAATGACCCGGACTGGCAGTCGGCGGGGCTCGAAGGCCCGTTCAACGGCAAGGCAATGACCTATTACGGGCGCTGGACCTACAAGTATGAAGAGGCCGCTCGTCAGGGTGCGGCGGGGGCGCTGATCGTTCATCAGACCGCGCCTGCCGCCTATGGCTGGAACGTGGTGCAATCCTCGTGGAGCGGCCCGCAGGCCTATGCGCAGCGCGGACCCGATGCCGGGCCGCTGACGCAGGTCAACGGCTGGGTGAGCGAGGATGCGGCGCGCGCGATCCTCAAGGCGGCCGGACAGGATCTCGACGCGCTGACCAAGGCGGCGCAGGCCAAGGGCTTCAAGCCCGTGCCGCTCGGCATGAGCGCATCGACCAGCTTTGCCAATGATATCCGCAGCTTCACCTCGCACAATGTGATCGGGGTGCTGCCGGGCGCCGAGAAGCCGGACGAATACGTGCTCCACACCGCGCACTGGGACCACCTCGGGCGTTGCACGCCTGCGCCCGATGGTGACGACATCTGCAACGGCGCGATCGACAACGCCACCGGCACCGCGGCGCTGATCGCGCTGGCCGAGGCTCACGCCAAGGCAGGCGCACCGCGCCGCAGCCTCGTGTTTCTGGCGGTGACGGCGGAGGAATCCGGCCTGCTCGGCGCGACCTATTACGCGCAGAACCCTGTTTTCCCGCTCGCACAGACGGTTGGCGGGGTGAACATGGACGCGCTCTCGCTCGCGGGACCTGCCAAGGATGTGACCGTGGTTGGCCCGGGCAAGTCGCAACTCGATGCCTTCCTCGATGCCGCGCTCAAGGCCGACGGACGGGTCACCACCCCCGATGCCTCACCCGAGGCGGGCTATTACTACCGGTCGGACCACTTCGCGCTCGCCAAGCTGGGGGTGCCGATGCTCTATGTCGATGGCGGTCAGGACCTTGTGAACGGCGGCCGTGCGGCGGGCGAGGCGGCTGACGAGGACTATCGCAAGAACCGCTATCACGGCCCGAAGGACGAATTTGACGAGAGCTGGGACTGGTCGGGCGTGATGGGCGATCTGCAACTCTACTATCGCCTCGGCCGGATGGTGGCGATGAGCGCCAGCTGGCCGACCTGGAACGACGGGGACGAATTCCGCGCCATCCGGGACGAAAGCTGCAAGGCCAGCGAGAAGGGCTGCTGATACCGATGACCGCATTGATGCCGCCCGAATGGGCCCCGCAGGACTGGATCTGGATCGGCTTTCCGCATCTCGCCGAGGAGTGGCCCGGCTGGCTCGAACCTGCGCAGGTGCAGATGGCGGCCTTCGCCTCTGCCGTGGCCGAGAGCGGGCAGCAGGTGCGCCTGCTGGTGCGCGATGAAGCCAACGAGGCCCGCGCGCGGTCGCTCGTCAGCAGCAAGGTGACGCTCGAGCGGCGCGTTTATGGCGATATCTGGCTGCGCGACACCGGCCCGCTGGTGGTGAAGGACGGGACGGAGCGGATCGCGCGGCGGTTCGGGTTCAACGGCTGGGGCGGCAAATATCTGATGCCCGGCGATCAGGAGATCGGCGAGGCCATCGCCCGCGACGCGGGGCTGGCGGTTACCCATACCCCGATGATCCTCGAAGGCGGGGCGGTGGACGGCGACGGCACCGGGCTGGTCGCCACGACCGAGCAATGCCTGCTCAATCCCAACCGCAACCCCCACCTTGGCCGCGGCGAGATCGAAGCCGAACTCGCCGCGCAGCTCGGTTTCACCCGCGTGCTGTGGCTCGGCGATGGCCTGATCAACGACCACACCGACGGCCATGTCGATAACCTCGCGCGGTTCGTCGCGCCGAACAGGCTGGTGGTTCCGCAAGCGACCGGCAAGGACGATCCCAATGCCGCGATCTATGCCGATGCGGCGGCGCGGGCGGCGGCGGCGGGCGTAGAGGTGGTGCGCATCCCCTCGCCCGGGCTGATGACCCGCGACGGGGTGGTGGAACCGGCCAGCTATGTGAATTTCGCGATCACCTCGCATCTGGTGGTGGTGCCGACCTTCGGCTCGCCCCACGATGCCGATGGCGTCGCCGCGATTGCCGCGCTGTTCCCGGACCGGGACACGATCGGCCTGCCCGGCGAGGCGGTCCTCGCGGGCGGGGGCGGTTTCCACTGCGCCAGCCAGCAGATGCCCGCCTGAGGGGACCGGCTTTAACCTTTCGTTAGGGGTTTGCGCCGAGAGTGCGGATCATGACCCGCGCCCTCGCCCTGCCGCTCGCCGCTGCTGCCCGTTTCGATTCGGTCGAATTCGCGCGGCAGATGATCGTGCTCGGCTGCGCGGCGGCACTGATTCTCGCCGGGCAAGCCCTCCCGTTCTGATCGGGCCGTTCTGATCGCCCCGGCGTAACCGGACGCCGCAGAATCGCGAAAGCATTCTCGACACACTTGTGCGAGGATGAACGTCCATGTCTCACCGCCGCCGCCGTTTCGCCATGTTTTATGCCCTCACCGCGCTCGGCGCGCTGGGCCCCGGGTGCTCGCAGAGCACCCCGGCTGCGGAGCCAAAGGACGCCCCGCCTGTCGCGGCGAAAGGCGAGCCGGTGCTGGTCGAACTGTTTACCAGCCAGGGCTGTTCATCGTGCCCGCCGGCCGATGCGCTGGCCGAGAAGCTGGCTGCTGACCGCGGCCTTGTCGTCATTGCCCGGCCCGTGACCTACTGGGACCGGCTCGGGTGGAAGGATACGCTGGCGCGCGAGGAAAACACCACGCTACAGCGGGATTATGCGCGGCGGGGTCTTGCCGGTCAGAACGGGGTCTTCACGCCGCAGATGGTGGTGGACGGTGCCTACGGCGCGGTCGGCTCGCGCGCGGCGGATGTTGCCTCCGGCGTGAAGCGATATAGCGCGAAGGGCGATGCCACGATCCGCGTCGCGCCGGCAGAAGCGGGCGGCTATTCCGTGAACCTTGGGGGCACGGCTGCGGGGAAGGCCGAGCTTGTGTTGATCGCGGTCACGTGCAAGGTTGCAGTTGCCATCGGCACGGGGGAAAATGGCGGCCGCCGTGTCACCTATACCAACGTTGTCCGGGCCGAGCGCAAGCTGGGCGAGTGGTCGGGCGGCAAGGGCGGCGTCGCGCTGGCTGCCAGCCAGCTCAAGGTCGCAGGTGCGGATCGCTACGCTATCGTGCTGCGCCAGCCCGGCGGGGGCAAGGTGCTCGCGGCGCGCTGGATCGGGTGACTCAGACCAATCGGATCAGCGCCGCCACCGCCGCCCCGCCCAGCACCACGCCAACAGTGATGCGCCACGCCGGGTCGCTCACCCGCCCCGAAACGCG